>CAIMNT010000071.1 GCA_903842855.1 uncultured Actinomycetes bacterium | reverse complement strand
GTGTGAAATTCTGCGTAAGCAATCGCGGTCGATTCAAGATATTTGAGCTGGTCTGGGTCTATTCCCCGACGTAAGAGAGTGGCGCTCTCCTTGGCAATTACAGTTGCCTGAGCACTTGAAATCTCTCCATTTGCCAGTGCCGAACAAGTGGCGGGGAGGTGCTGCGTAAGAACCCGAGCCACATCAATCCTTGATTGAGCGGTCACGGGGGCAACATTGAGAGTGGTGGCAATCTCCTCTCGCTGCGGATCGTCAACGTTGGAGTAGAGGCCTTTGTCACTCTCTGGCTCGTTACCTGCAACTGCCACAATGGCGATCTGCATGAGTGCCTGGAGCCAGGCTCCCTGCTTCTCGAGGGCGGCAAGGTAATCAACTCGGGCCGAAGGCGCCAGGCTCATGGGATCTATTTTGACGAGCTCAACCAGCACCTCTATGCCCGGAGTTCTCTCCAGTAGCGTGGCAACGCAGCTTTCGTCCATAAATGAATCATGGATGGGAGCGGCGACAAAATTGGAGGGAAAATTGCGAAATGGTGGATGGTTGTGGATAAAGAGAGGCTAGGCGTGGAAGTGGTCAACGTGGTGGGAATGCGACGCCCCCTATTTACGTTCTATACTTCAGTTAGTTGAACTTTCAATTAACTGGCAATCCGTCAGTTCAGGGGGTCCAAGGAACTTCCAACGAAGTGAGTTCTAAGGCGGCACCTCAGGAAATTGGCGCACTGCAGGTACAAAGAGTTGAGCAATGATTAATTCAAAAAGTGAAGAGGGAAGGGCAAATAAATGCCAGCCGTAACAGTTAGCGATTTAACAGTTCTGCCGCGTGTCAGCGCAGAGCCACAAGCCAAGGTAAGGCGCGTTAAGAGCGTTACGACCGCACCCCAAGGATTTGAGGGTGAGGGATTCCCCGTGCGCCGAGCTTTTGCAGGCGTCGATATGGCTGACTTGGATCCCTTCATTCACCTCGACCAGATGGGCGAAGTTGAATACGCCCCAGGTGAACCCAAGGGAACTCCATGGCACCCACATCGCGGATTTGAAACTGTTACATACATTATTGATGGAATCTTCGACCATAAAGATAATCACGGTGGTGGCGGAACCATCACTAATGGCGACACTCAATGGATGACAGCCGGTGCTGGAATTTTGCATATTGAAACTCCACCTGAACACCTGGTGGTCAGTGGTGGACTCTTTCACGGATTTCAACTTTGGGTAAATCTGCCAGCCGCAAAGAAGTGGTCGCAGCCGGCTTACCAAGATATTCGCGCAAATGATGTATCGCTTCTGACAACTGCTGATGGTGGCGCGCTTCTCCGCGTTATCGCTGGTGAACTCGCAGGCTATACCGGTCCCGGTTCGACACAGACTCCTATAACCATGGTGCATGCCACATTGGCTCCAGGCGCCGAGCTTCGAATTCCATGGCGCCCTGATTACAACGCTTTGGTCTACACACTCAATGGAAAAGGCACTGTTGGGGATAGCGCACATCCAGTGAAGATGGGGCAACTTGCCGTTCTTGTTGATGGTTCCACACTTGTCGTTAAGGCTGATGAAAATCAAGAGTCGCGTTCGCCAACAATGGATATTTTGATTTTAGGTGGCCAACCAATCCGCGAAACAGTTGCTTGGATGGGTCCATTTGTTATGAATACCAAAGCTGAATTGATTCAAGCCTTTGAAGATTTTCAAAAGGGATTGTTGGGAACGATACCAGCTGAACACGTGACACCAACTGCACGTGAAAACTTGGCAGGTATTCACAATACGCCGACTGGGATTCAAGAAGGTTAATTTTAAGAGATCCAATTGTCAGGTAACCTTTTCCGAAGTAGTAAAGACAAAAAAAGTAGTAATGACCCAATAACTAGATGAGGAAGCCACGTGCCACAACTTTTTGACCCTATAACTATTCGCGGCGTAGAGATTAGAAATCGTGCATGGGTAAGCCCCATGTGCCAATACTCTGCCAAAGATGGAATCGTCGGAGAGTGGCACCGCGTACATCTCGGCTCACTCGCCACCGGAGGAGCAGGTTTGGTCTTTGCCGAAGCCACTGGTGTAGTTGCTGAAGGTCGAATTTCAATTGGATGCCCTGGTCTCTATAACGATGAACAAGTGGCCGCATGGGCTCCGATCGTTAACTTTGCTCATTCAATGGGTGCCAAAATGGGAATTCAATTGGCTCACGCCGGCAGAAAGGGTGGAACCGCCATCCCAGGTGCAGATCACTTGATGGCAACCCCCGAAGAAGGTGGATGGGAAGCCGTCGCCCCAAGCGCTGTCGCCTTTGAAGGCTACCCCGTTCCGCGTGCACTTACAGTCCTGGAAATTAAGGCACTCGTAAAAGAGTTTGGCCACGCAGCTAAACGAGCCATTGCCGCAGGTTTTGATGTACTAGAAGTGCATGCGGCCCATGGCTACCTCTTACACGAGTTCTACTCACCACTTTCAAACGAGCGTACTGATGAATATGGAGGCGACTTCGAGGGTCGCACTCGATTGCTTAAGGAAGTTGTTCAAGTGATCCGTGAAAGTGTGAGCGAAAGCGTTCCGCTCTTTGTCCGCATCTCAGCCTCTGATTGGACTGAAGGCGGTTGGACCATCGAAGATTCCGTCCATCTTGCAAACGAGTTAACACCACTTGGAGTGGATCTGATCGATGCTTCAAGCGGTGGCAATGTTCACAACGCGAAAATCGCCGTTGGTCCTAGCTACCAAGTTGATTTTGCAGAGGCCATTAAGCATGGATCAACGATCCAAACATCTGCAGTGGGAATGATCACCGACCCCGTCCAAGCAAATGCGATCATCGAATCTGGCCAAGCCGACGCCGTAATGCTCGGTCGCGAATTTCTACGAAATCCTCGCTGGCCGCTCTACGCAGCTCGAGTGCTCGGAGTCGATATTAAGTGGCCAACCCAGATTGCCCGCGGCAAGCTTTAACTAAAGTTACTAAGCAAAAAAACGTTCTCTGACGTTGGCGAGAATCGTAGTAGCTTTTCCGATTCGAGCGACGGCTTGAGGGATGTCGCCTCAGGTGCGATTAATGCGATCTGGAAATTCCTGACTTAATAAGGTTGTGCAAAAAACGTTCTCTGACGTTGGCGAGAATCGTAGTAGCTTTTCCGATTCGAGCGACGGCTTGAGGGATGTCGCCTCAGGTGCGATTAATGCGATCTGGAAATTCCTGACTTAAT
>CAIMNT010000070.1 GCA_903842855.1 uncultured Actinomycetes bacterium | reverse complement strand
CGATAAGGATGAGTTCCACCATCAGAGATTAAGTGAACCCCAGTTTCACCACGTGGCGACTCAACCGTCGAATAAACCTGCCCGGCAGGCACGTGGAAGCCCTCGGTGGAAATTTTGAAGTGATGAATCAAGGCCTCCATGGATTGGCCCATGATGTGAGCGATATGTTCTTGGGAGTTACCCATTCCATCTGGACCAACTTTGAGATCGGCGGGTGAGCCAATCTTCTTATCCTCAATGACAACTGGTGCGCCTTCGAGCTTCTCGAGTTTGTCGCAACACTGTTCGATGATGCGTAGTGACTGCTCTAGCTCTTCCATCTTGATCAGGAAGCGGCCATAGGTATCACAGCCATCATTTGTGATGACATCAAAGTTGTAATTTTCATATCCGCAATATGGATCCGATTTACGTAGATCCCATGGCAGACCTGTGGCGCGCAAGATGGGACCCGTAATTCCCAAGGTTATGCAACCAGCTAGATCTAAATAACCAACGCCCACGGTGCGCTTCATCCAGATCGTGTTGCCGATCAAGAGTTTGGCATTGTCTTTAAAGTTATGGCGCAACTCTTTAACGGTTTCGCGAATCTTGGTGAGGCCGCCTGCTGGAATATCTTGCGAGACTCCCCCTGGACGTACGTACGCCATGTTCATCCGAAGGCCAGAGACCATCTCCATTATGTCCAAAACTTTTTCGCGCTCCCGGAAGGCAAAGAGCATTGGAGTAAGGGCGCCGAGTTCCAGTGCGCCAGTACCCAGCGCGACCATGTGAGAAGAGATGCGAGTGAACTCCATCATTAAAACGCGTATCACGCTGGCGCGCTCAGGAATTTCGTTAGTCACGCCTAAGAGTTTTTCTACGCCGAGACAGTATGCAGTCTCATTAAATATCGGTGCCAAGTAATCCATACGAGTTACAAATGTGACACCTTGAGTCCACGTGCGGTACTCGGCGTTCTTCTCAATACCGGTATGAAGATAACCAATACCAGCGCGAGCTTCTGTAACGGTTTCACCTTCAAGCTCGAGGATCAGACGCAATACACCATGTGTCGATGGGTGTTGTGGACCCATGTTTACAACAACGCGCTCCTCTTTTGTTGCACCAATTTCGGTGACCAAAGAATCCCAGTCGTTTCCTGTTACGGAATAGACGCGACCTTCAGTGGTCTCGCGGGAGGATGCGTATGGATCTTGTGTTGTCATCGATAAGACCTACGCTCTGATGGTGGTGGGACGGTGGCACCCTTGTACTCAACTGGAATTCCGCCGAGAGGATAATCTTTACGTTGCGGATGCCCAATCCAATCATCAGGCATCAAAATGCGGGTGAGTCCAGGATGGCCATCAAAAATAATTCCAAACATGTCGAAGGTCTCGCGCTCATGCCAATTGTTGCCAGCCCAAAGCTCTACCAATGAAGGAAGGTGAGGATGAGAATCTGGAACGCTGACTTCGAGTCGAATTCGACGATTAAATGTCAGGGACAAAAGTGGATAAACACAGTGTAATTCGCGCTCTTTGTCGCCGGGATAGTGTGCGCCATTCACTCCCATGCACATTTCAAATCGTAACGCTGGGTTATCGCGCAGTACCTGTGCTACATGAAAGAGACGATCTGCTTTAACGTGAAGTGTGAGCTCACCGCGATCAACCACAACGCGTTCAATATCTTCGCTGAACTGCGGATAGGAACGCTCTAGCTCGTCAGCGATCTCATCAAAGTATCCGCCATAAGGACGTGGAGTGGAATCAGCACTCTGCGTGGTTCGAACTAAGCCACCAAATCCTGAAGTATCTCCAGTTCCCTTTACGCCAAATGCGCCGTGATCTTCG
>CAIMNT010000069.1 GCA_903842855.1 uncultured Actinomycetes bacterium | reverse complement strand
GCAGCCGATATCTTCAATCCAGTTCACTTCAATCTCTAATTTGAGGCAGAATAAAGCCATGGTCGATCTTGGAATTCCATCAGCCCCACTCCCAGTTTTAGCCCCTCGCCGAAAGAGTAAACAGCTCAAGGTAGGTAGCGTTCTCGTCGGGGGCGATGCCCCTGTGAGCGTGCAGTCGATGTGCACCACCCTGACCTCGGATGTAAATGCCACCTTGCAGCAGATCGCAGAGCTGACCGCCTCGGGATGCCAGATTGTTCGAGTTGCGGTGCCAAGTCAAGATGATGCCGATGCCCTCAAAGCGATCGCTAAAAAATCGCAGATCCCAGTAATTGCCGATATTCATTTCCAACCTAAATACATCTTTGCAGCGATTGATGCCGGGTGCGCCGCAGTCCGCGTAAACCCAGGCAACATCAAGCAGTTCGATGACAAGGTGAAGGAAGTAGCTAAGGCTGCAGGAGATGCTGGCATCCCAATTCGCATTGGAGTTAATGCTGGATCTCTGGACCCTCGACTTCTGGCCAAATATGGCAAGGCAACTCCAGAGGCGCTCGCGGAGTCAGCCTTGTGGGAGGCATCGCTCTTTGAAGAGCATGGTTTTTCTGATATCAAGATCTCGGTCAAGCACCATGACCCCGTAACAATGGTCAAGGCCTACCGCCTCTTGGCGGCACAGTGCGACTATCCATTGCACTTAGGTGTCACCGAAGCTGGTCCAATCTTCCAAGGCACCATCAAATCCGCAACGGCGTTCGGAATTCTCTTGGCAGAAGGTATTGGCGACACCATTCGCGTCTCGCTCTCTGCTCCACCAGTCGAGGAGGTTAAGGTCGGAATTTCAATCCTCGAATCTCTTAACCTACGTCAACGCAAACTTGAGATCGTCTCCTGCCCCAGTTGTGGTCGTGCCCAGGTTGATGTCTATTCATTGGCCGAAAAAGTTCAGGCAGGTCTGCAAGGCATGACCGTTCCACTTCGCGTAGCCGTTATGGGTTGCGTGGTGAATGGACCTGGAGAAGCTCGCGAGGCGGATCTCGGCGTTGCATCAGGAAATGGAAAGGGTCAGATCTTCGTGAAGGGTGAGGTGATCAAGACCGTTCCAGAAGCTGAGATCGTTGAAACGCTGATCTTTGAAGCGAATCGATTGGCTGATGAGATGGCCGCCGCCAGCGTCGCTTCAGGCGCACCAACGGTTAACGGTCTATAAGCCTTATAGCCTCAGATAGGGTTCTCGCATGTTGCGAATGTCGACCTTATTGCTGCGCACACTGCGCGATGACCCAGCCGATGCTGAAGTCGCGAGCCATCGCCTACTAGTTCGTGCTGGTTACGTTCGCCGCGTTGCCGCCGGTTTTTCTTCATGGCTTCCATTGGGATATAGCACCTATCGCAATATCGAAACGGTCATCCGCGAAGAGATGGATAAGGCCGGCTTTCAAGAAGTCCACTTCCCATCGTTGCTTCCACGCGAGCCATACGAAGAGACCAATCGTTGGACTGAGTACGGTCCTGACCTCTTTCGCCTCAAGGATCGAAAAGGTAATGATTATCTATTAGGACCAACCCATGAAGAGATGTTCACCTTGATGGTTAAAGGCGAGTTCTCCTCTTACAAAGATCTACCACTTTCTATCTACCAAATTCAAACCAAGTTCCGCGATGAGCCACGGCCACGCAGTGGAATCATCCGCGGCCGCGAATTTGTAATGAAAGACTCGTACTCCTTTGATATTGATGATGCGGGGCTAGAAGCCTCTTATCAACGCCACCGCGAGGCTTATATAAAAACCTTTAATCGCCTCGGCTTAAAATTTAACATCGTTTCGGCGATGTCAGGCGCTATGGGTGGCTCTAAATCTGAAGAGTTTCTCGCACCCTGCCCCACTGGTGAAGATACCTACGTCCTCTGCGAAAAGTGCGGATATGCCGCTAACGTTGAAGCGATGGTGACAAAGGTGGCTGCCTACTCGGGGTCAACGCCACCAGCTTTTGAGGTCTTTGATTCACCTAACACTCCAACTATTGATTCACTCGTGGAGCTAGTGAACTCCAGATATGGAGAGCAGATCACTGGTGCCGATACTCTGAAGAATGTTCTTCTCATGGCAGATGGTGAAGCGATCTCAATCTTGGTACCAGGAGATCGAGAAGTTGATTTAAAACGCGTCGGTGCAAACCTCGCCGGGGTGCAAGACCTCCGGCTCTTTGAAGATGAAGACTTCGCCAAATTCCCTGGGTTGGTAAAGGGGTACGTGGGACCACAAGATGCCGAACGTCTTGGAATCAAGGTCTACGCCGATCCCAGAATTGTTATTGGTTCACATTGGATTACTGGCGCCAATGTCCGCGAAAAGCATGCGCGCTATGTGACGCACGGCCGTGATTTTAACGTGATCGCCTTTGTGGAAGCTGCAGAAGTAAAGGCGGGCGATCCATGTCCACAGTGTGATACTCCTGTTGTCATCGATCGCGCCATTGAAATCGGACATATCTTCCAGTTAGGTCGCAAGTATGCCCAGGCCCTCGGCCTCACCGTTTTGGATCACAATGGTAAATCTCAAGTTGTCACTATGGGCTCGTACGGAATTGGTGTTTCACGCGCCGTCGCCGCCATCGCCGAGCAAAGTTACGACGAGATCGGGCTTAACTGGCCGCGTGAGATCGCTCCTGCGGAAGTTCATTTAGTGGCGGCGGGTAAAGATGATTCGATCTTTAGCTTCGCTGAAAGGCTAGCGAGCGAGTTAGAAGAAGCCGGACTCACCGTGCTCCTCGACGATCGACGTGATGCAAGTGCTGGCGTTAAATTCAAAGATGCAGAGCTGATTGGCATTCCATATATTGTGATCGTTGGAAAATCATTGGCTGAGGGAAAGATTGAATTCCGCGTGCGCAACTCTGGCTCTAAAGTGGAATTTTCTGTTGACTCCGCCGTTGCCGAAATTCTTAGCGCCATCAATTAATTCATGTCCGTTCTCACCTTTCTATTCTTGGCCTTGGCATCTGGTTTTGCCGGTTTTGTAGATGCGGTTGCTGGTGGCGGAGGATTGGTGCAGCTTCCCGCGCTGTTGATTGGAATCTCAAATAAACCAATTCCCATGATTCTGGGAACAAATAAGATTCCCGCGATTTTTGGGACCTCAAGTGCGGCAGCAAACTATTTTAAGAAAGTTAGACCAGATCTGCGCCTCACCGTTTCAATGGCCCTACCAGCACTCATCGGATCCATCGTTGGAGCAAAACTTGCCTCCCACTTTCCCACAAAAGTTTTTCATCCGCTTATTCTCACTCTGCTTGTTCTCGTAGGTATCTACACCTGGCGCAAACCAAACCTCGGACTCGATGAGAGTTTGCGTTACACGCATAGAACGCGGCTTTGGATTGTTGCTGCCTGCGGATTGTTGATTGGATTC
>CAIMNT010000068.1 GCA_903842855.1 uncultured Actinomycetes bacterium | reverse complement strand
GATGTCGTGAAATTTATTCTTAAACCTCCGCTGGGTTTACCAGCCTTGTCGTTCTATCTCGTTCTGGCCAAGACCGCGATCTGGACGCTAACGCCGGCTCAACGGAAGATTTTGGGGCTGAAGCAGGTCAATCCACTCTGGCGGCCACTTTGCGCGCTCCTCTTGAAATTGTTAAGTCTGGCCCTTGGAAAAGAGTCACCAAGCCAAGAGGTTGCAAGGGCGCGAATAGCTCGCACCAGCAAATAGGGAGATAGTTGAAACTTCAACTATCTGTTATTATTTCCCCATGGCTCTAACCCCCGCTCTCTACATCGGTCATGGTGCACCTCCTCTTCTTGACGATCCGTTATGGAGTTCTCAATTAGCGAATTGGGGAAATGAGATGGAGCGCCCCACGGCGATTTTGGTTGTAAGTGCTCACTGGGAGTCTGCGCCTTTAACTGTTGGATCAACGAGCGGTGCAACACCACTTATCTATGACTTCGGTGGTTTTGCTCCAAAGTATTACAACCTGCAGTACCGCGCTCCTGGAGCACCAGAGCTCGCAGCGCGAATCAAAGCGCTGATGAATGAGAGCGTTGCAGAACAACCTAATCGTGGACTTGATCATGGTGCTTACGTTCCATTATTAAAAATGTTTCCGGATGCAGATATTCCAGTTCTTCAAATGTCTATTCCAACGCATCACCCTGAGAAACTTTTCAAAATCGGTCAGCAATTAGCTCCGCTCCGTGAAGAGGGAGTTCTCATTATCGGCAGTGGCTTTATGACACATGGTCTGCCATTTCTTCGTGACTTCAGTATTGATGCGACCCCTCCAGGGTGGAGCATTGAGTTTGATCTCTGGGCTCAAGAGGTTCTTAACCGCGGAGCGGTTGATGAGTTGATGAATTACAAATCACTCGCACCTGGAATGCCTTATGCACATCCGACTGTTGAGCACTTTGCACCAATTTTCATCACCCTGGGTGCTGCCACAAAGGCAGATGTTGCACCTGATACAACTATCGATGGATATTGGATGGGCTTATCTAAGCGCTCATTTCAAGTTGCTTGACGCTTCGGATTTCCCACATAGAAACGACCTAGAAATTCTCGTTTGAACTCGAAGAAGTCTCCCGTTTCGATAGTCGCGCGCATTTGATTTACTAGACGCACGATAAATCGCTCGTTATGAATTGTTGCCAGAGTTCCCGCAACCATCTCCTTTGATCTAAAGAGATGAGCAACATATGCAGCGGAGTAATTGGTGCAGGTATAACAATCGCAATCCGCATCTATCGGTGCAAACTGTCGTTGATACTTCGTGTTACTTAAATTGACGCGACCATCTTTGGTGAAGACGGCGCTCGTTCTTGCTTGACGACTCGGGGCGACGCAATCAAAGGTGTCCGCTCCATTTTCAACTCCGATGAAGAGGTCATCAGGTTCGCCAATTCCAAGAAGATGGCGCGGTTTATCGCGGGGGAGTTCCTCACACATCCAACTGACGATGGTGCCGAGATTCTCCTTATCGAGCGCTCCTCCCAGGCCAAAGCCATCGAAGGTAATTCCATCTTCATCCAAGCCCGAGAGGTCGCGAGCTCCCGTTCGCCGTAGATCTTCATATTGGGCTCCTTGCAGGACCCCAAAGAGCGCCTGGTAGGGACGGTGGCTGCGCTCGCGGGTGAGGCGACCATGCTCTGCTAGGCACCGCTTAGCCCAAAGCCTGGTGCGTTCCAAAGATCGTTCTTGATAACTCCGAGTGTTGTGAAGGGTGGTGCATTCATCGAAGGCGAAGATGATGTCGGCGCCCAATTGGTGCTGAACCTGCATGGAGACCTCAGGGGTGAAGCGGTGCATCGAGCCATCGAGATGGGATTTAAAGGTAACGCCATCGTCATCAACATGAGCGAGCCGTTCCTTATTATCAGCAATCACCTCATCTGAGCGGAATGTCTCGGTATCCATGGCGATAACCTTTTTGAAGCCCACTCCGAGCGAGAGAACCTGAAAACCCCCACTATCGGTGAAGGTTGGCCCAGGCCAATTCATGAACTTTCCTAGGCCGCCCGCCTCGTCGATGATCGCTGGGCCAGGCTGAAGATAGAGGTGGTAGGCGTTAGAGAGCAGCGCTTGAGCTTCCAGGGACTTCATAGACTCAGGAAGGACCCCCTTGACCGTGGCTTTGGTTCCAACCGGTATGAAGGCAGGCGTGGCGATCTGGCCATGGGGAGTGGAGATAACCCCGGTTCGGCCTAATTTCCCAGGTAGTTGCCTTCCTTCTGCAAATGAGAAGGAATTGCTCGAACTGGTGCCATGGCTCATGCCCTTACTGTATTGAAAATAACCCGACAAATAGGGCAAGATGACCCCACTTGGTACCCCTCGTGCGGGCTAGGACTGCCGGAGTGAAAACTTTGGCGAGACGGGCTTGCTCACCTATTAAGGAGAAAACATGAAAGCACGCCTTAAGACGCGTACTGTCGTCGCAGCGGTCTCCGCAGCCTCGATCGCGTTAATCGGCTTTGTTGCTGTTCCAGCTCATGCTGATACACGTAGCACGGTCGTGGTAACGGAATCTAATCCGTTGTCATCCTTGAATCCAGGAACACCGGATACAAACTTGGTGACAAACACTGATCTTGCATACCTCACTGCAGCGCCATTCTGGTACTACGACAACAAAGAGCAGGTCATTCGCAACACTGACCTCGGTACATACGGAATTGTCGTAAACAAGGTAAATGATTTTGAAATTAAATACACAATTAAGAAGGGTGCTGTCTGGTCTGATGGAGTGCCAATTACAGCTGGCGATCTTCTTCTAGGTCACATCATCGGTTCCAGTGCTTATTCAATTAAGGCTGGCCTCGGCGATCCAAATGGAAATGCAACCCCAGCATTCAACAGTGGTGGCTATGGCGGACCTTATGACTCTTCAGTCGCTGGTCTTCCAGTTGTCTCTTCTGATGGATTGTCTGTCACAGTCAAGTACAGCTTGCGTGTAGCAAACTGGGATATCTTGGGTCCAAACCCATTCCCTGTTCACACACTCGTTGAACTAGCTCGTGGAGATAAGGGTCTTCCTTCAGTCTCAACTGCAAATGCTGATACAGCTCAATTTGTTAAGGACTTCCAGACTTACAACACTGCCAACCTCAAGAAGTACGGCACTGTCTGGAGCAACGCTTACAACATCTCTGCTGTAGATAGCTCAACCAACCCACTTCTTCTCGTAAGCAATGGTGGATACATCTTGCAATCTGCAGTTACCAACCAGAGTGCAACTCTCGTTGTTAACCCTAAGTACAACGATGGTCCTGCTCTAAGTGGTATCACCACATTTATCTTCAAGTATGGTGTTACTGACGGTTCTCCTTCAGCTCAAGCACTCTCTAACAAGGAAATTGACGTTTACGACGGTCAGCCAACTGCTGATGCTGTTGCATCCCTCAAGACCCTTCCAGGAGTAACAACAGTCGGATACAACGCTGCTACATATGAGCACATTGATCTCCGCGTTGGCGATGGCCCAGGAACAACAGATCACTACACCGGACCATTCGCAGCATCAGGAGGCCAGAAGGCTGCCGACCTACGTCGTGCATTCCTCCTCGCTTACCCACGTGCAGATATCGTCTCTAAGTTGATCAATCCGATTAACTCTGATTCACAGGTCTTGCAGTCAACCTTCGTGCTTCCAGATAATGCAGATTATCCAAGCATTGTTGGCGCAAATGGTTCCTCCATTTACGCAGGATCACAGGCAAAGCGCACAGCAACAGCACTTGCATTGGTTAAGAAGTACTATCCAACTGCGGGTAGCGCTACTCCAATCAACGTAACCCTTCTCTTCGGACAGCCTTCGAATACTCGTCGTATCTCCGAATCACAGTTGGTTAAGGCTGCTGAAGCTAAGGTTGGTTTCAACGTTAACATCACACCTACCTCAGGTTGGTCTGCTCACTTGTCAGAGAACAAGTGGGATGCAGAGTTCTTCGCCTGGTCAGCTTCGTCTGTCCAACAGCAAGGTAACTGCCCTAACTTCCAGACCAGTGGCGGAAATAACTTCATCGGTTACTCCAGCCCAGTTGTTGATGCCGCTTGTAAGATCTTGACTGGAGCAGCTGTATCGCACTCAGATCAACTTCGTCTCTATGACAAGGCAGAAGGTGCAATTGATCGTGACGCAATCTCATTGGGTATTTTCCAGTTCCCAGCCGTGGTTGCTTACAACTCAGCACTTTCAAACCTCAAGCCTGGTCCACTTGCTCCAAACATCGTTTGGAACTATTGGGCTTGGCACTTCTAAGAACTTAGGTTCTTAGAGCCGTTCTAGTAATCCAGAAGGGCACCTCCCAAAAGCGGGAGGTGCCCTTCTTCTTTCCGGTTTTACCGGCGCAGGGACCAGTTCTCCTGCGCGTTCATTTATTGTTATCCAAGAGTTTGCCCTAGTATCGCGTCTAAATGTAGTGCCCGAAAAACCTTGATTTCACAGTAGGAGGTCGGCTCGAGTGTTTGCCTATATATCGCGACGCATCGGAGTATCGCTCGTCATATTGTTCGGCTCGAGTTTTCTGGTTTACAACCTAGAGGCCATCTCCGGCGATCCACTGCAAGATCTCCGCACCAGCACTAGTCCCAATGCCAAGGCGCAGTTGCACGAGTTGATTCGAACACTGCATCTCAATGTCCCCGCGCCGGCGCGTTACTTCATCTGGCTCAAAGGTGTGCTGAAAGTATTTACCGGACATATTGATCTTGGAACAAATCGCCAGGGGACTTCTATCCCTACCGTCTTATCGGTTGCAATTCCAACCACGATTCGACTCGTTATAGCTGCCACGATCTTGGCTATCGTTCTTGGAATAGCTATCGGAATTGTCTCCGCTCTGCGCCAGTACAGTCGTTTTGTTTACGCGATGATATTGGTCTCCATCTTCCTCTACTCACTTCCAATTTTCTGGGTTGCCGTTCTTTTGAAGCAATTCTTGGCAATCTCATTTAATAATTTCTTGGCAAACGGTCACATCGGTCTCGGATTTATTTTGCTCATGAGCGTTGCTGCAGGTTTCTTCTGGGCGGGAGTCGTCTCAGGTACCCGCAAGAGAGTCATCCAAATATTTCTAGGTATCTTCGTTGTGAACGCTCTCCTTCTCTGGATTTTAAGCGCCACAAAATGGTTCACACATCCACGTCTAGGCATTGAGGGAGTATTTGTCTTTGCCTTGGCTATCGCCTACGCGATGACTCAACTTTCAACGGGGCTGGAGAACAAGGCTTCATTTAAGGCAGCGATCTCAATGGCTGTTGTGGGAACCGCTCTCTACTTCCCGGCGCAACATATTCTGCACGCGCACGGCAGCTTATTAATGCTCTTGCTATTCGCACTGGTTACATTCGGAGTAGGTGTACTCAATGGCAGATTCTGGGCAAAGGTTGATAGCGCTCCGATCGTGCGAACATCAGTGCTGACTGCGCTACTCGTTGCCTTTGTAATCTTGATAGATGAGTTGATGCATAACTGGATTCATTATGTGCATACCGATGCCGTCAATGGTCGCCCAATTCCGACTTTAGGTCAGAGCAATACACAGATCCAACCTGGGCATTTCTGGTACACCGCAATTGATGACCTCACCCACCTCCTGTTGCCGACCGTGGCGCTCACTCTTATCTCATTCGCGGGGTATGTCCGTTATTCACGTGGCTCAATGCTTGAAGTGCTCAATCAAGATTACATAAGAACTGCGAGAGCTAAGGGGCTGACCGAGCGCACCGTGATCATGCGCCACGCCTTCCGAAATACTTTGATTCCAATAACGACCATCATCGTGCTTGATTTTGCGGCAATTATCGGCGGTGCGATCATCACTGAAACTGTCTTTGGATGGACCGGTATGGGCAAGCTCTTCGTTCAGGCGATCGAAACCTTCGATGAGAATCTCCTGATGGCGACCTTCTTGATCACCTCGCTTCTTACCTTGCTGGCCAACTTGTTAGCCGATCTTCTCTATAGTGTTCTTGATCCTCGTATCCGCGTGGGAGGTAACTAACCATGAAATTCTTCTGGCAAAAGGGCCGAGTCACGGTTGCGATCGATGCATTTAACTCCGAAGGCGGCCTTGAAAATCGGGAGATTGAGGGTAAGACCCAGGGGCAGATCATCCGTGCCCGATTCTTCCGTCACCGTGGCGCCATGATCTCCATGTTCCTTCTCTTCGCTATTGCAATCTTTGTATTCTCTTCAGTCGGTACAAATCTCTTCGGCATTAACATTCCAGGTTGGTGGAAATGGAAGATCACCGATATGCCCGAGCTCAATCAATGTCGGGCGGGAATCGTTGGTTGCCCAACTCTCTCGGTAGTACCAAAGTTTCTTGGGGGAGCGGGGATTCATCTTGGGCAGCATCCCTTTGGTCAAGATGATATTGGCCATGATTACTTTTCACTTGTAATGCGTGGTGCACAACGCTCAATTTTGATTATGTTGATTTTAGGTGGAGTCGCTGGATTTATTGGCACAGTTGTCGGAGCTATCTCTGGATATTTCCGCGGCTTTGTTGATGCCACCCTTATGCGCCTTGTCGATTTTATTCTGATCATTCCTTTCCTCATCCCTGCAGCTGTTATCGGATACAAGTTTGGAAATCTTGGCGTCGTAACCCTCGCACTCTTCCTCGGTATCTTTTATTGGACCGGGTTAGCCAGACTGGTTCGTGGTGAATTCCTCTCACTGCGCGAACGTGAATTCGTAGATGCTGCGCGAGTGGCAGGTGCTGGTAATCGTCGCATTATCTTTAAGCACATTTTGCCAAATGCTGCTGGAGTGATCATTGTGAACGTCACACTGTTGATGTCATCGGCGATCTTGTTGGAGTCGGCACTTTCGTTCCTAGGCTTCGGTGTTGTCGCACCAGATGTCTCGCTAGGGCTTCTTATCAGTCAATATCAGGACTCTTTTACCACCCGTCCATGGTTGTTCTGGTGGCCTGGTCTCTTCATCATCGTAATTACTTTGACCGTGAACTTTATTGGTGATGGGCTGCGCGACGCCTTCGATCCGCGTCAACGACGCAGACTAGGTCGCAAAGAGCGAGAAGAGTCGCAGAGGGCTGTTGAGAGCCATCGATTGAGCGCTCAGGGATGAAACTTTTAACTCGTCAGAATCAGAGCGCATCCAATCAGGGCCAAAGAGGCCGCAATAATCAGGGTCGAGTAGCTTTTGGTGTGAAGGCGTTCGATTCTGACCGGGTTTTGGATTTGTTTGAACTCGACCAAGCGCATGCGAGCCACCGCGGCAGCGGCACCAGAATCGCTTTCGGCGAGATCTCCAGGGCTGACGGGGAGAGCAGAGTCGATTCCCAAGCCTTTGAGACTCTTCTTGCTAACGCCACCTTGGTGGAAGACTTTTTTCGCTTGACGCCTAGAGGGAACCGGAGCAACCCAAGCGCCAATTACGCGATCTCTGACATGGATTCTCATCGTGAAATGGGAGTCGATTCCTTCGACCTCGCTCCAGCCCAAGGTAAAACTCTCGGTGGGGTTGACGATCGTCAGACCCTCATCGAAAAAGATCAATTTAGGCTTGCCGAAGCCCAGGAAGAGAACGATTCCGACGGCCAGGGAGATCAAAGCCAATTCGATACACGTTCTGACCGAACTCGTGTACCAAGAACTGATATTAATTCCCGCGATGAACATGTAGAGAGTTCCGAGCGTGACCAGATTGCTCTTTGGTCTGAAGGTCACCGCGTTACTTTGGCTAGCCATGTTGCAATAGTGTCACAAAAGGTAGGTAAGTGATGAGCGCAGATTCAGGTCCTGTATTAAAAGTTTCAAATTACACCGTGGAATTCTGGGTTGATGGCACGTGGTACCCAGCCGCGGTTAATTTAAATTTTGAACTCTACGCCGGAAAGACCTTGGCACTTGTAGGGGAGTCTGGTTCAGGTAAGTCGACGGTTGCCATGGGAATCATGGGTCTTCTCGCCTCGAACTCTCGCACCTTCGGCTCGGTTCAAGTTAAAGGTCAAGAGATGGTTGGAGCCGCGCCCACGGTTCTTCGTAAATTCCGTGGCAAAGAGGTCGCATATATCTTCCAGGAGCCTATGACAGCCCTCAATCCGGTCTACACAATTGGATTTCAGATCATTGAGACGATCAGAACTCATTTCGATCTTGGAACTAAGGAGGCTCGCCAAAAAGCGATTGAACTCTTGACTCTCGTTGAGATCCCAGATCCAGAGCGCTCTGTCGATAAATATCCGCACCAATTATCTGGCGGTCAACGCCAAAGAGCGATGATCGCCCAGGCACTTGCCTGCGACCCTGCCCTACTTATTGCAGATGAACCAACTACAGCTCTTGATGTAACCGTTCAAGCCGAGATTCTCGATCTGATGCGGGGACTTCGCACCAAGCTCAACTCGGCGATCTTGTTGATCACTCACGATATGGGCGTGGTCGCAGATATGGCCGATGATATTTTGGTGATGCAGGGTGGAAATACCATTGAATATGGCACCTCTGATCAAATCTTTAATCACCCCACGCAGCCATATGCGCAACAACTCTTAGCTTCTGTTCCAAAAATTGGCAGTACTAAGATGCGCGTTCTTGAAGAGAGCCAGTCAAAGGCTCTTCCTGTTTTGAAATTGGATAACGTCACTATTGAGTATCCAAAGCGGGGACGGGTACCGGCCTTCACAGCTGTAAAAGAATTCTCCATAGAGATCTTTCCAGGCGAGATCGTAGGACTCGTAGGGGAATCAGGTTCTGGTAAAACTACAGTGGGCCGCGCCGCAATTGGTCTCTTGCCCATAAAGTCCGGACATCTTGAAGTAGTTGGCAGAGATATAAGTACTGCGACGATGAAGGAGCTGCGCCAGATACGTCGCAATACCGGTATCGTCTTTCAAGATCCCGCTAGCTCACTCAATCCACGTTTACCGATCGGTGAGAGCATAGGAGAGCCACTCTTTCTGGCCGGGAAAGCAAAGGGTCAAGAGCTGAGCAAGATGGTTGAAGACCTCTTAGCTAGCGTTGAATTACCTCGCAGTTATCGAAACCGCTACCCACATGAACTTTCTGGTGGTCAACGTCAGCGCGTGGGAATTGCCCGAGCACTCGCTTTGGCTCCAGATATTCTGATCGCCGATGAACCGACCTCTGCACTTGATGTATCGGTACAAGCCAGGTTCCTTGATCTGCTCCAAGAGTTGCAGGCAAAATTAAAGTTTGCCTGTCTCTTCATCACCCACGATCTTGGCGTGGTGGATATTCTCTCTCACCGAATCGCCGTGATGCAGAACGGTCGTCTCGTTGAGATCGGCACCCGCGATGAGATCATGAACCACCCGAAGGATCCGTACACCCAACGTCTGTTGAGCGCCGTTCCGATCCCAGATCCTGCCCAGCAGAAGTTGCGCCGCGAAGCCCGTTTAGCAGCGCGGTAACCAAACTCTTACCAAATACGAACTCGTTCGGACTCTGGCAACCAGAGTGAATCGCCTTCGACGACCCCAAAGGCGGCATAAAATTCCGGCAGATTCTTAAGTATCTGGTTGGCTCGAAATTCGGCAGGGGAGTGTGGGTCGGTTGCGATCAAACGTTTAGTCTCTTCAGGACGTAACTTTCCATTCCAAATTTGAGCATAACCGATGAAGAATCTTTGGTCGCCCGTCAGTCCATCAATTAACGGTGCCTCTGAGCCATTTCGTGAAATTTGGTAGGCCTGATAGGCCACACATGCTCCACCTAGATCCCCGATGTTCTCTCCGATAGTTAAGGCACCATTGACGTGGACCTCTGGAGCGTTGCTAGGGTGGAGAACTTCGTACTGATCAATCAACTTCTTGGTTAGGGCCTCGAATTTTGCTCGATCCTCTTCGCTCCACCAATCATTTAAGTTTCCATCGCCATCAAATTTTGAGCCTTGATCATCAAATCCATGCCCAATCTCGTGGCCAATAACCGCACCAATTCCTCCGTAATTGACCGCGTCATCAGCTTCGAGATCAAAGAAGGGAGGCTGCAATATTGCGGCAGGAAAGACGATCTCGTTGTAAAGCGGGTGATAGTAAGCATTTACCGTTTGTGGCGTCATACCCCATTCTTGGCGGTCTATGGGGGTTCCTATCTTGGCAAAGTTGTATTCCTGCGCAAATGTTGTGACCGCTTCTAGGTTGGCGATGAGGTCATCGGCGACGATGCTGAGATTGGAGTAATCGCGCCATTTATCTGGGTAGCCAATCTTCGGAGTGAACTTATTTAATTTATCCAGCGCCTTAGCCTTAGTCTCCGCGCCCATCCATGAGAGGGTTGAGATATCGGTGCGGTACGCCTCGATTAAATTTTGAACAAGTTTGAGCATCCGCTCCTTAGCCTCTGGCGGGAAGTGGCGAGCCACATACTCCTGACCAATAGCCTCACCAAGAGCTCCCTCAACCAGGGAGACACCACGTTTCCACCGCTCTCGCAGCTCAGGAGTTCCCGAGAGGGTTCTTCCATAAAAGGCGAAGTTCTCTTCTACAAAATCTTGAGAGAGATATGCGGCGCTCCCAGATACCAAATGCCACGTGAGCCACGAGCTCCAGGAATCACGATCAAATTCTTGTAGCAGCTGGGAGATGCCCGCAAAGTGTGAAGGCTGTTGAACAATTAAATCTTCCATCACATGAAGTGGAACTTTGGCCGCCTGCATCCAGCGCTGCCAATCGAAGCTAGGAGCAAGCTCTTGCAATCCAGCGAAGTTGTAAGTATTGAGTACAAGACTCATGTCGCGATCTTTGACCTGATCGAAGTGGTTGGCCGCGATCTTGGATTCAAGAGCGAGGACCCGCGCAGCATGATCCTGCGCGTTGCTCACCCCAGCCATTTCTAGCATTTTGGTAGCGTGAACTAGAAAGGCCTCGCGAATCGGAGCGTATTGCTCTTCGCGATAGTAAGCCTCATCCGGCAAGCTGATTCCACCCTGTGACATGTACATGACATAGCGGTTGCTGTCATGGGCATCGACTTCAACGCCGATGTAAAAGAGTCCGCCCAGGCCGCGAGCCTCTAAACCTCCCATAACCTCAAGAAGTTGGTTGGCACTTTGAATACTTAGGGCGCGCTCAATGTCGGATGCGATCGGAGTAATTCCCAGCGCATTAATACGCTCCTCATCCATGAACGAACGGTAGAGATCACCGATCTTTTGTGCATTGGAGCCCGGCTCGGCAACTATCGCGGAGAGGTCTTCAATAATTTGACGAACTTGAGCCTCGCTCTGCTCGCGCAAAACGGTGAATGCACCGTAGCCAGCTCGATCTGCTGGAATTTCAAAATTCTTTAGCCACGAACCATTTACGTAACGAAAGAAGTCATCTCGTGGGGAGATAGAGGTATCGAAATGGTCATGGAATATTCCGCTTTTTAACGCGCTCTGTGGGCTCATACCGCAAGCCTAATAGAGCGACCCGCCGACCTTCTCGTTCAGAACTAATACAACTTTCAACAATCTCCCTTTCAAAGTAGGATAGGGCTATGCCCGCCAAGAAAATTGAGCCCAAATGGCTCTCCCCACGAGAGCTAAAGGCGTGGCGCTCCTACATAGTTGCTTCTCGTCGCCTCTGGGATGCGATGGAGACAGATTTAGCTCCTCATGAATTGTCGATGTCAGATTACGAAATATTGGTTCACTTAAGTGAGGCCCCTGACCGTCAAATTCGAATGAGCGAACTCGCTGAAAGTGCCATGATCTCAAAATCACGCCTCTCCCATCGCATGAAGGTTATGGAGAAGGCGGGATGGGTCCGTCGCGAAGTTTGTAAGGTAGATAAACGCGGCCAATTTGCCATCATGACCGATAAAGGCTGGAAGGCGATCGTCAAAGCTGCTCCGGATCACCTAGTAAGTATTCGCTCCAGATTTATTGATCACCTCACCGCGAAAGATCAAGAAGATCTCGCTCGGATCTTTGAGCGGGTTAGCGAGAAGATGCGGGCTCAATTTGGCGAGAGTTGCGGGGAGTAACTGTCAATAATTATTAGCAAATAAAAAACCCCGCCACAGATTGTGGCGGGGTTTTTCAATGTTGATTTACTTCTTTGCAGCAGCCTTCTTACGAGGCTTTGCAGCCTTCTTAGCAGCTGGCTTTGCAGCAGCCTTCTTACGAGGCTTTGCAGCAACCTTCTTAGCAGCTGGCTTAGCAGCAGCCTTCTTACGGCGCTTTGGAGCAACCTTCTTTGCTACTGGAGCT
>CAIMNT010000067.1 GCA_903842855.1 uncultured Actinomycetes bacterium | reverse complement strand
TCCGCGATCAACTCTTGTTCGATTGATCCGAAGAAGCCCAACGCGCCGGCATTTTCATGCGCAGCAATCTTGGTTGGAGCCACGGAGAAGTGCACTTGGTGGAAGGTTTCCTCAACCATCACTGGAATTGATCCATCAAATGCAGCCAATCGCGTCACCATCGGGGATATCACCGTCCTGCAACCCGGAGCTGCTGGTAAGACGATTCAAACCATCTTCTTAGTCAGCCCAATTCCACTACAAACCGGTGTGATGTTCGGTGGAATTCATGCAACCTGCGGAATTGGACCGACGACCGATACCGTTCCTAGTTCCACCTTTATTGCAGATCCCTCTTACACACCACCTGCATCACCAACACCAACGCCATCCCCATCTAACTCTTAATTAGCGGTTAGCACCTGGAACCCAGAGCACATCTCCTATTTCGCGATTTTCATAGCGCGCGAGAACGAAGAGCAAATCTGAAAGGCGATTGAGGTATTTCGCGGTGAGGGGATTTACTCCGCCACCAAATGAGTGAATTGCGTGCCAGGTTGCACGCTCTGCGCGACGCGTCACAGTTCGCGCAACATGGAGCAATGATGCCGCGGGTGTTCCTGATGGAAGTACAAAGGAGCGAAGTTCAGAGAGCTCAGAGTTGTAATGATCAATCTTCGCCTCAAGATAGGTAATTTGTTCTTCGGTGACTCGAAGAGGCTCAACCTTTGGCTCGTCTACGACCGGGGTTGAGAGATCTGCGCCCACATCAAAGAGGTCATTTTGAATTCGGGTGAGAAGTGACTTCACATCGTCGGTGGAGATTGCACCAAGTGAGAGAGCCACTCCGATAGCTGAGTTCGCTTCATCTACATCGGCATAGGCCTCGAGCCGTGGATCGTTCTTCGAGGTCCGGCTCATATCCCCTAACGAGGTTGTGCCATCATCACCAGTTTTTGTGTAAATACGCGTCAAATTAACCATGGGGTGAGCCTATTAGAGCAACTAGAATGAGACCACTTAAACAATGGTAACAATAAGCGTGGGGGTGATGTGTGGCGGAAAGTTCATCTGCGCTACGCATTAATGGCCCAGCTCGTTTAAGTGGCCAAGTGGCGGTCACAGGAGCGAAGAATTCAGCTCTCAAGCTCATGGCGGCATCACTTCTAGCCCCAGGCAAGAACACTCTCCTCAACGTCCCCGATATTAAAGATGTAGAGATCATGGCTGATCTCCTGACTCGGATGGGCTGCACTGTCGCTTTCGACAAAGCGGTTCATACGCTAGAGATTGAAGTTCCTCAAGAACCAGCTCACAAGGCTGAGTATGAATTAGTTCGCAAGATGCGCGCTTCAATCAACGTTTTAGGACCGCTGCTCACCCGCGTTGGGATCGCCGAGATCTCACTTCCCGGTGGCGATGCGATTGGATCGCGCGGACTCGATTTTCATATTGCTGGGCTTGAAACGTTAGGTGCGAAGGTCACCTTCGAACATGGCTACATCATCGCCTCGGCTCCTGATGGATTGGTCGGTGCGACTTTCGAACTCACCTTCCCAAGTGTTGGCGCTACAGAAAATTTAATGACCGCAGCAGTGATGGCAAAGGGCACAACCACCCTTCATAACGTCGCTCGCGAGCCAGACATCATTGATCTCGGTGAATATCTCATTGCCATGGGCGCAAAAATTGAAGGGCTCGGCTCTTCTACCCTCACAATTGAAGGCGTCGATCAATTGCATGCAGCGACGCACTCGACTCTCCCAGATCGAATTGTTACCGGTACTTGGGCATTTGCTGCTGCGATGACTCAAGGCGACATCACCATCATCGGTGGTCGCGCTGATCATTTAGAGATTCCGTTGGATAAATTAGTTGCGGCCGGAGCGGTAGTTACTACTACGCCAGATGGTTTTAGGGTCCGCATGGATCAGCGCCCGATCGCAATTGATGTTGCGACGCTCCCCTACCCAGGATTCCCAACTGATCTTCAACCTATGGCAATCTCACTCAATGCCGTTGCCACAGGAAGCGCAATTGTGACCGAGAATGTCTTTGAAGCACGATTTATGTTTGTGAATGAACTACGCAGACTTGGCGCTCAAATCACTGTAGATGGCCATCACGCCGCCATAACAGGTGTTCCATTGCTATCTGGTGCACCAGTTGCCGCGACAGATATTAGAGCGGGAGCTGGACTCGTTTTGGCAGCACTAGTTGCTGATGGAGTAACGATTGTTGAAGATGCGTTTCATATTGAACGCGGATATCCAAACTTCGCCGCCAATCTGCGCGCACTTGGCGCAGATGTGACGGTTATTTAATTACTTGCTTGGCCGAGAATTGATACTCGGTTCTTACTCACCGAGATAAATCCGCCATCCATGGTGAACTCAGTAGTTGTTCCATCTGAGTCCATAATGCTTACAACGCCTGGAACCAGGACACCTAATAGTGAGATGTGGTTTGCCAAGATACCGATATCACCGTCAACTGTGCGTGCAGAGAC
>CAIMNT010000066.1 GCA_903842855.1 uncultured Actinomycetes bacterium | reverse complement strand
TAGAAGAACTCCATTCAGTCTGTGAAGGCATTAAACTAGTTTTGGATCCGAAAGGCGTATTTGTAGTTCAGTTTATCTATATGAAGTTGATGCAAGACAATACGGCTTTTGATCAGATTTACCATGAGCACCTTTTGTATTACACACTTAAAACTATAAAGACATTATTAGATCGCCATGGGCTTGAGATGTTTGATGCAGAAATTTCCGAAATACATGGCGGAACTGTAGTTGGATACATTGGACATCCCGGCAATCGACCAATTTCAGAGCGCCTGCTGACTCTCGTCAATGAAGAAGAGCAAAGTGATTCGAACTCTTTAGAAAGATATCGCGTTTTTGCCGCAGAAGCACATGAGGCTAGAACAAAAACCTTGGCATGGGTTGACAAAAGAATTGCGGAAGGCAAAACAATTTACGGTCTTGGTGCTCCCGTAAAGGGAAATACCCTCCTTAATTTTTTCGGTTTAGGCCCAGACAGAATTGGGTTTCTCACTGAACGAAACCCTCTTCGTAAAGGGCTACTCAGCCCAGGTATGCATATTCCAGTAATTATGGATGACGAATTGCCAGAGCAACCTGACTCATACTTGGTTCTGGCTTGGAATTTTAAAGAAGAAATTCTCAAACGGCATGCTCATGACGTTAAAGATGGCATTGAATTCTATTTCCCGGTAGATCCGAGTGCAGAGAAATGAGAATTTTCCTAACAGGAGGTTCAGGATTTCTTGGACAGCACTTGGTTAAGCGCCTGGAAGACGAGGGACACTTTGTAGTTGCGCCATCTAGTAATGAATGCAATCTGCGCGAAAGTACGGATTTATCAAAATTCACTGATACCTACGATGCTATTTTTCACTTGGCTGCATATACCCAAGCCGGTGATTGGTGCCTGACACATCCGGGTGAGCAGTGGATTATTAATCAGCAAATCAACACAAACGTATTGAATTGGTGGCAAGACCAAGAATCGCCCACTCGTATAGTGGCAATTGGAACAAGTTGTTCATATGCACCAGCTTCAAACCTAGTTGAGACTGAATACATGAATGGTGAACCTATTGAAAGTCTTTATACATATGCAATGACAAAACGAATGCTCCTGCAAGGTCTTCGCGCAATTAATAATCAATACGGACTGGAACATCTCTATGTTGTCCCTTCGACCTTATATGGCTCGGGATATCACCAAGACGGACGTCAGATGCACTTCATTTTCGACCTTATTCGAAAGATTCTTCGTGGGCGCGAATTCGGAGAAGACGTAACACTTTGGGGAGATGGTTATCAATCAAGAGAAATAGTCCATGTTGATGACTTTATAACTAATCTCTTTGGATTATCCAAGTCAGGTGCTACCGATATTTATAATTTGGGATCTGGAACTGAGCATACTATTCGCGATTTTGCTCAAGTTATTTGTGATTTAACTGGGTATAACTTCAACCAAATTAACTTTGATACTTCAAAATATGTGGGAGCAAAAAGTAAAGTCCTTAATAACAACAAGGCCAATGCTTTTCTGAAAAACTATTCAGGAAGAAGTTTGGAATCTGGGATTCGTGAAGTGATTGATTGGTTTGAAGAAACTCAGTCATTTCATTAGTTCGCTTGGAGCTCAGCTATGAAATTAGGGAGCGGGTTTGGTTCACTCTCTAATTGCCAAATCATTGATAACGCCACATCAATAGTGGCCGCAAGGGATTCAGGTGTTGTATCTGCTGAAACGAGACCATTTAAACCGTGAGTGACTTGATCTACTAAACCTCCTACTGGTGTGATGACTACTGGAGTTGATAGTGAATGTGCAATAGCAACTACGCCAGATTGACTCGCTTCTATGTAAGGCAACACAACAATTCTTGAACTACGGACAAGTTCCTCTATTTCCGAATTAGATAGCCACCTATTTATAATTTTTCCACCAGATTCTTTTAGTGCCGCAGGCACGTCTCCGTCACCAGCAACAGTAAGTGACTTCTTTGGATTCACGACATGGGGCCAAGTTTTGGCAAGTAGATCTAACCCTTTGTATTTTCTAATCCTACCGATGAAAAGTACTGATCCCTCTGGTGAAATCGATTTGCCCTCACGAAACACTTCATATAGATGACTTTTAACAACTGGTTTCCCCTTTTTTAGCAATTGCTCTTGAATGTAATCACTAAAACAAACCAAAGTGGATGAGTTTTTAATTAACTTCTTTGTAGTAAAGGCATTTGGCCAGATATCTCCAGGATGTCTCTTCAAATCATGAATCCCCCGCCAGACTTCAATTTCTCCAGCCCTCAAAATTCTTTTCGCTAAAGATAAATCCCAAGGATGGGGCAATAAGAGATAAACCCTCGTAATTTTTTTTGATTTTAAATCTTTCAAAGTATTCTGTATAACATTAATTTTTTGTGGAATATCTGTAAGTAGTCTAAGTCTATTTCTTGGTAATTTTGCGATTATCAATTTTGTCGGCACGGCAACTTTGAAATCATTCAGCAATTCGTTGTTTGAAGAGACATAGAAGAACAACCCTTCACTATCTCTTTCAACCGAATTCACCAAATTTAGTAATTGACGAGGACCACCACCCCGAGATCCCCAGTAGATAATCGCCACATTCCTGCTCATTGCGTGGCCGCAGAACTGAGTTTCATATCTAAGTACAACATAGGCAGTATTGTAATCCTTATATTGACCGAATAAAGGAGAAGCAAAAGTGCTGGAAGATTTCATTCAAGATCGCATAGATGAAGCGCGGTCCCTTTTCTCCGATGAGAATTCCCTTCAAAATACAAAACTTCTAGGGTTAGCAAAGCAGATTTATGCTGTCTTTGAATCGGGAAATAAAATCGCCTTTGTAGGCAACGGAGGTAGTGCTGCAGAAGCGATGCACTTAGCGGCTGAATTCACAGGAAAGTGCGTGATTGAACACAAACCACTCCCCGCCCTATGTCTGAATGAATCACAAAGTGCTCTTACGGCTATTGCCAATGATTATGGGATTGAGTTTATGTTTTCTAGACAAGTTGAAGCTCATATGCGAAATGGTGATCTTCTAATCGCAATGTCAACTTCAGGTAGATCGAAGAATGTACTAAATGCAATTACAACAGCAAAAGGAATCGGTGTGAGTTCCATTTTATGGATGGGTGAGTTCCCTATTGATCTTGACGAGGTTGAGATTTGGAAAGTTCCCTCTACCTCTACCCCACGCATTCAAGAAATTCACTTAGCTTGGGGACACATAATTGCTGAAGCAGTTGAATCACTTCTGCAAAAGTAAACCCTCATAAACTACGAATTTATCAAATTTTTAACATAACGCCCAAAAGGAAGTGCGCTGGTCCACCCGGGTGATACGGCATTTAAAATATGAGTTGAATTCAACTTTCTAGAAACAACAAAATCTTGCTCGAGTTTCCCAGTAGACACATGGACTAACTGGGCACGTATTCCAGGTGGTTTTTTGTACCACTCATGGACTTGATTTGCAGTCGGTACTAGTTCTAGTGATTCTTTTACCAAAAGACTTTGAATAACCTTTGGCCATTCCGATCTAATAATTTTTCCAAAATCATGCGCGTCGCCACGTATCAAAGATGACATCCCCTTAAATGATTGTGCGATATCGGAACCTGACCAACCAGATAAAAATGAGTACTGCTCCCGTCCTGCAATAGGAATGGCCGTAGGCCCAATTTTTACTTTATGGTCGAGAGTTAGCGTGAAGTGAACCCCAAGGAATGGATTTATTGGGTGTGGAACAGGATAAACAAGTCGCTGGAGTGGAAGATTTTTTTCTTGAGTTGCGCGATAGACACCCATAAAAGGAAGCATGGCGTAGCCGGTACCGACACCGACAGCACGCGAAATACGATCAGCTTGAGCACCAGCAGCGTTGATTATTTTTGTTGCATCGAATTGGTGTGACGAATCAATAATTTCATTATTGATTTCTGTAAGCGAGATTTTTGTATTGTGACGAATAGATCCACCTAAAAGTTCGAATTCTAGTCGCATTGCATCGATTATCGCAATTGGATCTGACACGGCTGTTGTCGGTGACCACAAAAAGCGCTCATGCGTAATGGCAAGAGGTTCATATTTGTTGAGCACGGAAGCATCAAGGATTTCAATGTCCACTAGATTTTTAACACCGCGTTCAAACAGAGTTTCGAGTCGGTTATTTTCATCTTCATTTCGAACGACTACTACTTTTCCAACCTCACGAACCGGAATGCTATATTTCTTAGCTAGAATTCGGAGCTCCCTATTTCCGTCTCGACAGAATTTAGCCTTCAGCGAATCAGGCGAATAATAAAATCCTGCATGAAGAACACCCGAATTTCTACCGCTTGCATGAAGTGCCAACCGAGACTCTTTTTCAGCGATTATTACTTTCAGCGAAGGATTACCCTCTAAAATTGCAATTCCGGTTGAAAGACCGACGACTCCGCCACCAATGATCAAAACATCGCATTTAGTAGGCACATGGCAAGCCTAGTAGAAAAGAATTCTTGAGCGGCTATTTGGAAAACTTCCAAAGTAATTTCTACCGTGGCTTGGGCCGGGATCGAACCGGCGACCTAACGATTTTCAGTCGTTCGCTCGTACCAACTGAGCTACCAAGCCAACAAAGATCTTGCTAGTAGTTGC
>CAIMNT010000065.1 GCA_903842855.1 uncultured Actinomycetes bacterium | reverse complement strand
CGATGTATGAGAGTGATAAGTAGTTATCACACCAGTTAACAAATTCGGGGTTCTTAGCCTCTTTGCAGAGGGAGCGAGCGCTTAAGTAACTTTCGATTGCATCTTTATAGTTCTTAAGTTTCGCGAGCGCCATTCCGATGTTGAGGTTATCAACACCCATGGAAAGGGTTGTGATGTCTGGATATGTCAGCGCCTTTGCGGCGAGGTGGTTGTCGAGCGACTTCCGCCATTCTTCAACTTTGTACCAAGCGCGTCCTGCTGCACGCAGCTCTTCAGCTTGGGCTTCGATGTCGTCATCGAGGGCTTTCATCTTCGCAAGTTCTTCGTGTGCCTCGGCTGCTTCTGAATGGCGCTTGAGGTTTTCGAAGCAATGCACTTTGCCGTGGTAGAGATGCATTAGCTCTTTGAGATAAAGATCTAATCCACCTTGCTTAAAGTAGATCTCTATTGAGGTATCTACTAGATGTAAGCATTCAATGTAGTTATCTCTGTTGTATGCAATGTGGCTGAGTTCATCTAGAACTTCAGCTCGCTCTGCACCTTCGGTCGTGCGAATGCGCTCCCAGAGTTCTTGCTCTTGGGTGTTGTGATCGTTGTTTTCGGCGCTCACCGATTCCTCTCTTGTAGACACTGGTGCTTCTGACTGGTGGGAAAGTTACAGACCGTCACTGACATCTTCGCTTGGGCCTGGGGTTGCTGCTTGGGGCGGAGTTTTAGGGGGAAGCGGAGAGTAACATAGAATTCGAACAGGTGTTCGGGTGGGGTGAAGCGTGAATTAACGGCTTATTCCCTATTCAGGGATGTTAAAGGCCATATTCAATGCAACTGGATCCCAACCTTCTGGGTCTACGCTGCCCTCGGTTACGCTCAATGTCACAAGGGGGCTCATGAATTTTCCAAAGACGCCAGGCTCTTGTTGCGGCAAATCCCAATCTCCCCCGCAATCCGGGCACAAGAAATTTGGTGTTCGCCCTGCGTGCGGCACTCGGCATGGATCCGAAAGAACAAATCTCATCACGAATGAAATCAACTGAGGATTAAACGGGTCAACAACTAATCGAAGGGAGATGCCGGTCGCGTACGAGACTCCAAAGTTTTCTAGATTAGAAGAAAGAAACCAATGCCAATGAGGACCTGGGAATTTTGAGTAGCCTGGGCAGGACCAGCCTTTGCCATCATCCCAAAGCATTGCGAGAGTCCAAGCGCCTTCCCGAACTGCTGGGTAGGAAAGACCTTGTTGTGTGCCAACTTTGGCTTTGTATCCAAGTGAATTCAGCAAATCAACTGTCTCTTGGGAGACACATTTGAAATGACTTTTTTGATCTTCTGTATATAGCGCCATAGCTTCCTTAACTTAACTGTAATTTATTGCTTTTCTGACTTGGAAGCTAGACTCACGCAAGTAGGTCAATCTTCTTTGCTATCTCAAAATCATTGAATTTATCTGGGTAGCAGGTCATAAAGATGAATTGCTGGTCTTCCAGATTCTTGATGAGCGTAGCCATTTCCTTTAGGCGAACTGGGTCTGTGTGTCCAAATTCGTCGTCGAATATCACAGGCACGGATAGGTTGTCCTCATTGCCCAACTGCACCAATCTAGACAAGGTCAAGCGAATCAATATTGCGAGTTGCTCTTTGGCGCCCGTAGAAAGACTGGTAACTGGAACGCTAGAACCATCCTTGTAGCGAGATTGAATTGAGAACTCGTCATCTACATGGAAATCAACACCCTGACCGAAGAATGCTTTCGCAAGTTCATTAAGTTTTTCTGCAAAGATTGGCGCTACATGCTTAGCAGATTTTTCACGTTGTTCAATGAGAGTCTCGTGAAGTTTCTTGATGGCGTCACGTTGGAGCTTAAGACGTTTAATTTGAGATTCTGCGCTTTGAATAAGAGAAATTGTTTCGTTGAGCTTTTGATCCCAGCCATTCTTATTGATTTCTATCCAGCGTCCTTGAGCGACCGCATCCTCATTTGATCGACGATCCAAGTCTTTGAAATCAACTTGTGGGGATGCGATGAGTTCTTCCCAATTGGGGAATGATGCCACTTGATTCTGTAAAGCTTTCAACTCTTCTCGGATGCTCTCTAAAGATTGAATTTCCTCGAGAGCGGCAAGCTGCTCTTTTTTACTTGTTAGAGCTGAAAACTCACGTGCCAGCTCCTCCGCTTCAGTCCAGCTGTTAAGCCCCATCTCGAATAGCAGAGCTTCGAATTCGTTATGCGCTGCCCCAAGATTAGGAGCATCTTCAGAAGCTGAACCATATGAAATTTCAAGGATTCCAGGAATTTCAATCCTTAAGCCTGGTTCTAATGCAACCTCCTGAGAGTCGTTCTTGCTTAAGCTGATTGCCTCACCTTGAATCTGAATTACATTCTCTTGTAATGATTTCAGGGTAAGTGAATTCAGTGCGCTAAATTTAAGCTCGAGAGGGTAAATCTTTTGAAGTCTGGCAAATTTCTCAGAAGAATACGTCTTTAGGATTGGGTTAGCAATGAATGCGTCATCAATTGCTTTAGCAATAAGCTCATAATTCTTTTCCTTAGTAATCAAAGGCGAAATTTTTCTATTGAAATCCTGCGCCTGAAAGGCTGCTTTCAGATATTCGACATCTACCCGATCAACTTTTACCGCTTGTTCAACTTTTGCACTCTCAGCAATTCGCCCTCTTAAATTTCGCTCCTCATCCTTCAGGGTTTCAATTTCATCAAGTAGATCACTGAGTACTCGACCTTGAGTGCCGGCGGCAGTGGTTGATCCCCCTTTGGCCGCAAACCACTTCTTATGCTCAGTATTAACTTTCTCAAAGAGAGTATCCGCACTCTCCTCTTCGGTGTCTGTCGAAATCTTGTCGAGAAGATTCTGCAAATCTTTCAAGAAATCACTGCCGAATTCGTTATCGACCAACGCATTGAATTCTGCCTGCTGCAGCTGTAAAAGCTCCCAGAAGGTGCTATCCAGAGATTCTTTAAAGATTCGTTCAATCTCAGCCTGGGCATCAGGTCCTGCTAATTGGAGAGTGCGCGATCCCGTAATTTCGACTTCAGTTTTCTTCTCTTTGAGCCACTGCTTTCTTATTTTGTAGGTATCGGGACCAATTTCGATAGTGGCGCCCATCGAAGGTCCAACATCTTTACCAACCGGCTGCAAACTTTTAAGAGTTGCATTTTTGAAATCAGACGGCCATGTAAAGAGGAACGTCAGTACCTCAGAAAGAGTCGTTTTGCCGCTTTCATTCGGTGCGTGAATAAGCGTTACTCCGTTAGGTGCCGGATTAACTACTTTTTTTGTGGAAATTCCGCGAACATTTTCAGCCCAAATTTCTAAGACCTTCATCTGTTTGCTCCTAGGAAGGAGGTCAACATGCTGAACGCTTCATATGCTACTTCGGCTTCAGAGGATTCGCTGAGCGCCTCATCTCTCAATGCCTGGTAAGAATCTCTCACATATCCCTTGAGATTCGCTGGGATTTCAAATCCAAGAGGGTCTTTCTTGATGCGAGGCGCAGGCATAGCTTTATTTTCTGAAACTTTAAATCCCGCTAATAGCTCATCGTGCCAATGCTGAAAGAGTGCTTTGCGATAACTGTCATCTTCGAGGTAAAGATCGGAATCTAAGTATATTTTAATCGCCGTCTGACGAGGATCCTCAATCGCATCGATAAACTTTTCCAGGTCCTGTAAATCTTCACGATTACGCAGAACAGTAGGCTTCTGAAGAGTGCTCGCCTCTATGAGACTCCAATTACCAACCTTAACTTTTTCGACTGAAACTTCCTTATTTTGGGCAATGTCTACAATCAAAATCTGTCCAGAGTCAATTTCGTCGTAATCGGTTGCCTCGTGAGACCCTGAGTAATAAACAGGCAATACGCCACCATTTTTTACATTCTTGAACGCCACGTGCTTACCTGAAGAATCAATGCTGGTTGCTGAGTGACGATCGCCAAGCCCAACGTATTGCACAAGATTCTTGGATATAGATTCCTTTATCACTTCAAAATTGAGCTTTTCATCCTCACTTTCGACATCGATAAAAGTATCTAGGGACCCATGCCCCGCAACAATTCGAACCGCTTCAGAATTCTTAAGTTGATTTAGCACCGATTTCAGGACATCTTGATCTGCATGCTTTCCCTTTAGGGGTGCGGCGATGATCTCAACTCCATCCACACAAGTTTGGTTTGCACCCTCCTGCAAAATTCTGACATTAGGTGGAAGCATCCCTTTGAAATATTCATTTCCGAAAATGTATTCGGTGCCATTCCACTCGTGATTTCCAGCAAGAAGATAAACATCCTTCTTAATGCCTTCGATTTCACGAAAAAGTAGCTTGAGCGCAGAATCAGATATACGAGGACTATCGACAATATCCCCACACACCAATACGAAATCTATATTTGCGGACTCATCTTTTGCTATTTTCGCGATAGCTTTGATGGCGTCGAGACGAGCATTGTGCATAGCCTTTCTTGATTCTTCCTTTAAGAAGAGAAAAGGCATACCTATCTGCCAGTCTGAAGTGTGAATAAATCTCATTTAGTAGCGAACTCCAAATCGTGAATATCGGGATAACTATACTGAGAATGCTAGTTGGACTTGAAATGTGGATAAAGTTATTCAAATACAGTTATCCACAGCCAGTTACGCACAGCCACTAATAGGCTTATTACAGAGTAAGTGAGCGTAAGTAATTGCGGACTGCCATCGTTGCTTGCACATCATCTTCGTTATAGGACCTAAGCCAACTGATAGCAGTACTGCGATCTAATTCTGTATTTTCCAGTGAAGTTGCATTTTGGTAGTAGACAATGGAGTTACCTCCCCCAGCATCATCTACCTGCCAGTTGAACCCTGCAAGTGGTGCCAGCACCTTAATCGAGTATCCAGTGACCGGAAAGGCAAGTTCTTTTGCCAAAGGCAGTAGGTTGACGAAGTACTTCGAGGTGAAATCATCCACCGCTTGAAGTGTGGGCGATCCAGGCTTGGAGGCATGGCGCTCCGCATAATTCCTCCACCAGGTAATTTCATGCGTTCCATAGTGAAAGATTCCAATTGTCTTGCCCTGGGTTTCAGCGTTTTTTACTTGTTCTTGCAGAAATTGCCACATTTGATTGAGGACATTGAATTCCGCTTCATCGGTATCTGCGTAATTATCAAAGTATCCAAAGGTTGATGATCTCCAATCTGGATTCTTATGGCGCTCATGTATTCCATAGCCGTATAGGTAAACGGCATCGCGACCTACGGAATCTTCAATGCCAGCTTCGCGAATAGCTTCTTGGCTATTTTCAAGGTCAATATCTATTTCGATATCGAACTCAGGGACTGTG
>CAIMNT010000064.1 GCA_903842855.1 uncultured Actinomycetes bacterium | reverse complement strand
TTCTGGCCAAAGCGTCCTAAATTCAATACCGAAGATGAGAAGCTCTCGGGCATCTGGTCAAAGGTTGCAAAATCCACTGAGCGCAATCCCCGTAAATATGGCGCAGTCGCTACCTTGGTCCTTGTCATTCTTGCCGCTTTCGCTATAACGCTGCATCCAAATGGACTTTCCACGGCGCAATCCTTTACCAAGCGCACTGACTCAGTAATCGGCCAAGAACAACTGACTACTTACTTTCCGGGTGGTCAAGGTCAACCGACTCAGATAGTTGTTAGTGCAGATAAAGCGCAGGAGGTAACTACCAAGCTACTTACTCTTGCAGGCGTGAGTCAGATCGTTCCCCAGACGCAGGGCTTAACCTCTACCGCTGTAAAGCAGGTAGATGGGAAGGTATTGCTCAATGTGACTCTGGCATATGGTCCAGATACCGCCAAGGCGATCAAATTAATTCCGCCGATGCGCACTCTGGTTCACAGCATTGATCCGACCTCGCTCGTCGGAGGAACCTCGGCTGTGTATTACGACATTGATTCTGCGACCCGTACAGATCAGAAGGTGATCATTCCGCTGATCTTGCTCTTGATCTCGCTCATTTTGGCGCTGCTACTCCGCTCGATTGCAGCATCACTCTTGTTACTGGGATCAGTGGTTATCTCTTACTACGCAACATTGGGTGCATGTTCGGTGGTCTTCCATCACCTCTTCCACTTTGCGGGTGAGGACTCGTCCTTCCCACTCTTCGCCTTTGTATTCTTGGTCGCACTTGGCATCGATTACAACATCTTCTTGATGACTCGCGTGCGTGAAGAGACCATCAAATCTGGAACTCGAGCAGGCATGACTAAAGGCGTAACTGTGACCGGTGGAGTTATTACCTCCGCGGGAATTGTGCTCGCTGCAACATTCAGCGTTCTTGGAATTTTGCCGTTGGTATTCCTTGCTGAGCTAGGTTTCGCAGTGGCATTTGGCGTGCTGCTCGACACGCTGCTCGTGCGCTCCATCTTGGTTCCAGCCTTGGTTCACAGCATTGGGCCAAAGGTCTGGTGGCCTTCTAAACTGCAGCATGATTAATTTTTCTGCAGAAGTCAGCGCGGCGATCACCGCCGGCCGGCCGATCGTTGCGCTGGAATCCACCATCATCAGCCATGGCTTACCTCGCCCTCGCAACCTCGAGGTTGCGCTAGAGGTAGAGGCGATAGTTCGAAGTGAAGGCGCGGTCCCCGCGACCATCGCTCTCATTGATGGCGTGGTTCACATAGGTTTGGAACGCGATGAACTGGAGCGAATTGCCAACGATGACGATGTCGTTAAAGCATCGACTCGAGATCTCGCTGTTATTGAGGCCACTAAGCGCTCAGCTGCAACGACCGTCGCCGCTACCGCGCACCTTGCCGAATTAGTTGGAATTAAAGTCTTTGCAACTGGCGGACTTGGAGGAGTTCATCGCGGCCACTCCTACGATGAGTCGGCCGATCTGATCGCCCTGGCTGAGACCCCAATAGTGATCGTCTGCGCCGGAGTGAAATCAATCCTCGATGTACCTGGCACTCTGGAGCGACTTGAGACCTTTGCAGTTCCTGTACTGGGTTTTCGTACTAACAAGTTCCCGGGCTTCTACCTCACGGAGTCGGGTTACGAGGTTGAACATCGAGTTGATAGCGTTGAAGAGATTACCCAGATCTGGAGTAATCGATTTGGTTTGCGCACCGAGGATCGAGCTATCGTGATTGCAAATCCAGTAGTCAATCAAATGGATCTAGCTCTCCACAATGAAATTTTGGA
>CAIMNT010000063.1 GCA_903842855.1 uncultured Actinomycetes bacterium | reverse complement strand
AGCTTCAACTGAACTCTCACCTTTGGTCGCAGCGGGTTTAGCCGCGCGCTTACGCGATTTCTTTGGCTCTGGCGCCATAAAACAAATCCTCTTCTAAATAAAGCTCTTAAAAACCTGGCACATACAAAAATCTAAGGATTTCGAACCTTCGCGGCGGACGATTCGCGCTGAAGTACTGAAATCTTGGCATAAGTATCGCAGATAGCGGGCCGATCGCCAATTTGACGCTACCGAGAGCGCAGATGGACGTTTTGCAGCAGCCCAAAGCCAATCAAAGTGGCGAACATGGAGGAACCACCGTAGGAGATAAAGGGCAAGGGAACGCCTGTCATCGGCATCAGCCCCATGGACATCCCAATATTCTCAAAGGTCTGAAGGGCAAACCAAGCGATAACCCCGACGCATACCAGCCTGCCAAAGAGGTCATTGGTCCGCTGGGCGATCAAAAAGGCGCGCCAAAAGAAGAGGCCAAAGAAGAGCAGCATTAAGCCAGAGCCCACAAATCCAGTCTCTTCACCAGCCACGGTGAAGATGAAGTCGGTTTGTTGCTCCGGAACAAATCTGCCATTTGTCTGCGGTCCATGAAAGAGACCCCGACCCAAGACTCCACCAGAACCAATAGTGATACGCGCCTGTCGCAATTGATAGCCACTCTGTTGCGGATCGGCATTTGGATCAACGAATGATTGCAGCCTCTTAACCTGATACTCACTCACTACCCCGGCTTTAACAGCAACGAATCCGCCGAGAAGTGCGAGAAGAATCAATCCACCTACCCACCGTGATGGTGCGCCAGAGACAGCGATCATGATCACAATTGATGCGCTGATGATCAATGTTGTACCTAGATCGGGTTGCAACATAATGAGAAGAATTGGAACCGCAGCAACTCCCAGTGCTTTCAGCACATCCTTATCTGTTGGATCAGCACCGACTCCATTTCTCTCCGCCAGAATCATCGAGATTCCAAGGATGATGGAGATCTTTGCCAACTCGGCAGGTTGAATCTGAAAACCGCCGGGAAGCGCTATCCAAGCTTTTGCGCCATTTACCGTTGAACCAACTCCTGGCGTGATAACTGCAATAAGACCCAGCACACCAAGTCCCCAAACAATCGGGGTGTAGGCGCGCAATAATCGATAGTCGATCAGCGTTGTTCCATAAGCCATAACCAAACCAATAAAAATATTAATGAGATGGCGCTTTAAGTAATAAGTAGGATCTAAATGTTGCGAAGCAAACCAATTCTTGGTGGCCGCATAAACCAAGATTGTTCCAAAAGCGAGGAGCCCAGCGGCGGCAAAGGTGAGCCAACGATCGTATCCAGAAACATTTCTCATCATGCGAGGTGTGCGGGTTTGAGGGCGATATGTGGTCATGGCGTCTTCACCTTCGCATTCTGCACATCAATCACGGGAAGCGCTGCAGGTGGGGCACCATTTGGGAAGACAGCCTTCTTGGGATTAACAGTATTACCAGTAACTCCAAAGAGCGCGTCATAAATGGCTTTGACACCCACCGCGGAGGTGGAAGCGCCGTAGCCACCTTGGCTAACCATCATCACAACCGCATATTCAGGCTTGTTAGAGGGAGCATAAGAAGCGAACCACGAGGTTGGATCTTTAGCGGTTCCATTGGCATTCCGCCCCTGGACCTGACCAGTTCCCGTTTTACCGCTCACCTGAATTGGGTAGTTAGCGAAAATTGCCGCTGCCGTTCCGCTCGTGGCGACTGCTCGCAGCGCTCCGTGCAAGAAATCTATCGTGCTAGATGAGGCAGGAATCTTTCCATTTACCTGAGGAGCGAACTCTTGGACCACTGTGCCATTTGGCTTCACAACTGCGCGGGCTACCTCTGGCTTGTACAGCGTGCCGCCATTTGCAACCGCTGCGTATACATCGGTCATTTGAATAGGGGTCATCAATACATCGCCCTGACCGATCGCAAAGTTAATAGCATCACCGGCGCGGACAATGTATCCATCCGTGCAATCCTCTTTTGCGACGGCAATCAAAAATGGGGTGAGGTCTGAGGGTTTGGCCCTGGAGGTGTAGTTGCAATAGAAATTTTTGTTTGCTTTGTAGTAGGCCAACTTCCAGGCACGATCAGGCAGACGCCCTGAGGCTTCAGATGGCAGATCAATTCCAGTTGGTTTTCCAACGCCAAAGAGCCCGGCATTCTTAAAGAAGTAATCGCTTGGATTGCTCTTAGGGTGTAGCCCGCCATCTTTAACCCATTGGTCATATCCAATCTGATACCAGATGGTGTCACAGGAGACCGCGATCGCAGTCTGCAGCGACATATTTCCCTGAACTTTGGTGTCATCGTTGTGGAAAGTTTGGGTGCCGAATTTGATGGAGTAAGGACATGAGTAAGTGCCGTTGAGGTTATAGCCGGCATGTGAAGCAGCAACCACCGAGAGCGCCTTGAAGGCGGAGGCGGGGGCGTAGGTTCCATCAATGGCCCGCGAGAGTGCAGGTACACCGTCGGAATCGCTGAAGAGAGCTTGTGCCTGCGCCGGGGTTAAACCCTTCTGCCAGATATTTGGGTCATACGTTGGATAAGAAGCCATGGCCAAAACTCGACCGGTATGAACATCCATCACGATCGCGGCGCCAGAATCTGCTTTATTTCCTTGAGCCCGCGCACTGAGAACCGATGCTGCGAGCGCCTTCTCCGTTGCGGCTTGAAGCTTGGCATTTATGTTGGTAACAAGATTATTTCCAGCAATTGGTTTAGTCGTGGTTGCGGTACTTGTTACGTTCTCGGTCCGATCCACAATAACTGTTTTGATTCCCGGAACACCTTGCAGATATTGGTCGTATTGAAATTCCAGTCCTGTTTTCCCAATAGTTTCATTCTGGTAATACTGCTTTCCGGTGGTAGCCAAATCTTGTGCGGTAACTGATCCAACGTATCCCAGGATGTGGGCCGCATTCTCTCCCGCCATTGATGGATAACTTCTGATGGGTACTGGGATCGCATTGATTCCCGGGAAGATATCTGGATTTTCAAGAATCTTAAGTGCCTGAGCCGTTGTGGCCTCTTTGGTGACATGTACAGGTTGATACAAAGTTCCATTCCAACATCCCACTCGTTTTGAAATAGGAAGTTCTCCACACAATCTAGTTCTCACATATAGATCTGAGTATTTAATTCCAATTAACTTCGCAACACGTTGGAGTACAGCTTTCCCACTATCTGGCATCTTGCCCAGCGCACTTCGATCAACTGTAATCACCATACCTGGACGATCCATCGCCATGGGAACTCCTGTGTCATCAACTATCGCACCGCGAACGGCTGGTGTGACGATATCTCTGCTTTGAATATTGAGGGCGGCGCTCTGATATTTCAATCCAGCGGCAACCTGGAGATAGAACAAACGACCAAGCATCGCCAGCATCAAAGAGAGAACAAGAACCTGGACAACGATCAGGTTTAGCCTAGAACGTTGGCTCATAAACGCTCCCGAGCGGTCAATGAATATTCACGAACTCGACTTAGAGCTGGTAGAAAAATAGGCGTAAACAAGAGAGTCCAAAGCAAATTCCCTAACACAATAGCCGAATCATGCTTGAGCGAACCATTTTGTTCCCCAAGTAGAGTTCCAAAAATCACGTATGTAACCAGCGCAAGGCTCACCCCTGCGCCAACAAAAATTACAAAGGTGATTGGCGAGGATGTGAGATCTGCGATGGAGTCTCTATTAACAGCAAACAAGAATGCTACAGAAGTCAGAATCAGCGCCCACTGGCCGAATGGAGCGCTCGAAGTTGGTGAGAGGTCTAGAACAATTCCTGCTAGGAATCCAGTAACTATTGAGCCATTGTGGTCTTCAAAGGCGATGAGTGAAATCGCAATGGCCAAATAGAGCGAGAATCCAGAGATCGGAAAATGGATCAACGAAACAGCGGATTCCTGAATTACGAAGAGGAAAAAGAAGAATCCCAAAGTGGAGACGATTCGTACCGGGCTCATTTACTTCTTCTTTGTCGGCGTAGCTGAAGGAGTTGGAGATGGACCCGTTGATGTTCCAACCGAGGGGGTTGGAGCGGGTGTGACATACACAGTCACAACGGGATTTGGCGTAGGAAGGAGAGGTTGACTTGGCGCTGTTGTTGGAGCACTCAAGATAACCGAGACAACACCTAAGTCGTTGAGGTTTGCGTATGAAGAGACTGTCGCTGTTTGAGTGAGAGATCCATCAGTGTTATCAACACTAACAACAACCCCAACAGGTACTCCTGGAACAAATGGACGATTGTTATCGGATCCATTGGTAAGAAGAATGTCGCCGGCCTTGATCACCCCTGCTGGATCAAGAAGTACTAATGAATAACTATTAGAACCAAGTCCAGATAACACTCCGATACTCTGCGATCTTGCGACGCGGACTCCTACGCGGAAACTTGGATCACTTAATAATAAGACGATAGAGGAAGAACTCGTTGTTGACTTTACAACGCCGATCAAACCGTTTTGCGAGATGACTGTCATATCGGGTCTAATCCCACTAGAGCTACCCGCATCAATGGTGATTGTCTGGGAGAAACTAGAAGCCGATCCGCGGGCGATTACTCGCGCAGCCGCTACTTTGTAATTTCCGCGACCTGCCAGGTCCAGCACGGATTTCAATTGAGTTAATTGACCTTTGGTATCAGCGCTCATGGCAAGTTCACTCTTGAGCAATTTATTGAGGGCGAGCTCCTGTTGCAATTGTGCATTGGTCTTACCGAAATTCTTTACATCGCTAAAAAATCTTCCTACAGGAGAGAAGATCGTGGAGACAGTTCTCTGCACGGGCGAGAGAATTGTCTGCGTCACTGATCTAGAACCCTTAGTGAGGCTTACCCCTCGAAGATCTAGCGTGATGAAGAAGAGTGCGGTGACTAACAAAATGACGAGCAGTAACCTGTAACGATTACCGCCGCCTCGTGCCACAGATGTCCTTTACTAAACTTTGATATGGATTAACGACGTGGCTCAGAGATTAAGACCTTTTCGAGGGCCTCAAACTCTTCAACACACTTTCCAGAACCTTCTGCAACGGCCTGCAATGGACGCTCGCAGATGTGCACAGGCATTCCGGTCTCTACGCGCAGGCGCTCGTCAAGGCCACGCAAGAGAGCACCGCCACCCGTAAGAACAATTCCGCGGTCCATCAAATCGCTAGCGAGTTCGGGTGGAGTCTTATCCAAGGTGCTTTTTACAGCATTTACGATCTGATTTACAGGTTCTTCCAAGGCTTTGCGAATCTCCTCCGCTGAGACGAATATCGTCTTAGGCAGACCAGTTGCCAGATCGCGCCCACGAATTTCGGCATCGAGTTCACCTGGGAGCTTGTAGGCAGATCCGATTGCCATCTTAATTTCTTCAGCGGT
>CAIMNT010000062.1 GCA_903842855.1 uncultured Actinomycetes bacterium | reverse complement strand
ATTTCAAGGTATTGGAGTCCAATTTCCTTCACAATTTTTACAAGTTGCTCGTATTCAGAACCTAATATTGAAATAGGTGGAGAAAAATCGACGTTCAATGTAATCGCTCCACCAACGGCCGAAGCTTGAGAAAACAGCTTAGAAATATTTGTCCAAGACTTTTGGAAGTCTGCTCTCGCTGCAGAACCTTGTAGCTTCAACCCACCATTCATCCAATTAGGAAACTCGGCTTTGATATCGGCATTGGCGATTAGAGCAAGAGATGGGAGCATGCCTAAGCAGGCAACCAGCAGATCAAGGTCTCTAGTGCCTTTGTGATCATCAGCTACCGACTTTAGTTCAATTCTGGAGACTGTTTTTATAGTGAAGTCGCTGATCTGGTCAGTAATAGATTGAATAGCTTGGCCACCTGCGCCGCTAGCAGTGAAAGTTTTCCCGGTTGCAGTTCGGGTTGGAATATCAACTCTTTGCGAATCTGCGTGCGCACGATCCATCACAAAGAGACCATCTAATCCACGCTTGGAAATCTCACTTGGGGTTAGTGCTCTTACTCCACTTTGTGGTTCAACATCGGTAACCACTAGGCGTCCATATTCATAGGCTTGGACAGCTGTTGAAATCGCCTCAAGAACGTCACCCTTTGAAGGTTCTCCACCACACTTATCTTCTAATGCACTTCTGATTTGCGCACCATTCAAGTATGGGTCAAATGTCAAAGACAATAGATCAGCTTGTGTAGGTTTACGGACAAGTAATCCTCGTTTTGTAGCCTCTGTGACAGACATTAATTCCGTATCGGTGCGGAATTCTATTTTTAGATCGCTCATCGAAGTTGCAGTCCAAGCTTTGCCGACGGAAGAGTCAAAATAAACCCATCCCTCATTTCTAATACCAGATGTAATCGCTTCACGAATTGGAGGCAAAGTGACAATCATTTGGGAACCATGATCAATCCAGAACCAATCAGAAAGACTTTGGGTGCTGACAGATGATTGTGCATCGGGCCAAGCTTTAGATTTTAAATAACTTGCAGAAAGCTGATCTGAGCGAATCTTTCCTTCATCACTTAGTAAACGAAGGACAGCCTCAGTTCCAGTAGTCTTCACGTTTCCTTGTTGCTGTGCTGGTAAATCTCGATGCCGTAAGTAATTGCTAGATTTTTCACCAGAAGGGTAATAGATATGCTTGTAACACCTTGTAACAGCTATGCGACCTTGCAATTGCGCTTCCTTCTGATACTGCTCGATCTTCTTTCTAATCTCTTCACTAAATTGAGCCATACGTGCAGAATCTGTAGCCAAAATATCAGAGGCAATTTGTGCGCGTGCTCGGTCCTTCAAAACTTCAATATTTAATTCGTCGGCCAGGACGAACACGACACTGTTTCGAAACTTCCTAGGAGCACCAGAGGATCCTGTGGAATCAAGAATTTCTACAATTCTTAAGGGCGCACTTTCAGCTTCTTTAGGATTTACAGACAGAACACTGTGGTGCATCACGACGAAACGTAACTTCGCTTCATCAGATACATCACTGGGTCCTGTGGCAAAGTGAATTACATTTGCGTTTCCATCATTTGGAAAGGCGCGCTTAACCAGATCATCTACCAGCGCAGATACCTGTGTGTTGGCTATGTTTTGCTTCTCAGTTTCGATGATCGCAATGACATTTGGTTCTGGCGTAAAACGATATTTTGATCCGTCATAGACCAAGTGCCAGAAACGCTTTTCCGCTTCGTTTAACGCTTTTTCAATTAGGCTGACATCTTCTCCTGGAAGAAGTGTTCCGATGATCCAATCGTTCCTCGATGCTCCAGCATTTGCAGTGAGTTCAAGCGAATGTGCGAACACTGTCCTTCCCACACGAGTTGAATATGGTGGTCTTTCTGGAAACACCTCTGCGTCAAGAGCGACTGAGTGTGCGGTTGAGCCAGCAATATCTGCTTGTGCGACTGTAGAGAATTCTGCTCTTGAGAGACCAACAGTTAGGTGATTCAGAATAGAAGGATTCCCGTAGTCAATGTCTGCGACATTTATGATGCCAAGATCTTTCTGCTTTCCCCAAATATCTGCAACAACTTCGGCGAGAAGCTTTAGAGCACCGCGAGTTCTTTGGAACTGAGGGATTGCACCCAGACGACGATCTAAGACACGAATCAATTCAGGATGGAACGGATAGCTTCTAGCAACTTCAAGTGCATACGTAGCTGGTTTTTCTGGTCCGCCGGCCAAGCTTTCGTTACGAATTAGATTTTCGTATAAGGACTGGAATTCATCCCCGGCAGCTTTAGCTGCTTTCTCGTCTACATTTTCGAATAGACGCCGTTTTAGAATTTCTCCAATTTCATTATCATCCGCTGGATTAATCATTGCGCTAGGACGCAAGTCGCGGGACAAGACATCATGAATTTCAGATAAGCCACTCTTCGTCGCCGTATTTGATTCATCCATTAATTCGTTAATCTCATCGGTCTCGGTGCCAAATGCTGATGTACCTACCGCCAAAGTTACAATTGCAATTGCACGATTATCAGGGTCTGCAGCTACTTCAAAAAGGTTTTTTAGAAATACCACAATTGCGCCTGCCATGCGTCTAACGTCTTCATTTCCCGAGGACGTTACTTGGCGTAGGTACTGAGCGATTTCATCAATAATAATTACTGTCGGCTTGCCACCAAATGCATCTCGAATTGTGTGGGTACTTGGTGCTGAGCGTTCACGATCATTTGCTTCAAGCACCTTGTAAGCCTCAGGACCGATCTGGGCTGCCATCTCGCCCCATAATGTGTAAGTCTTAATTCCATTTGTAGTCACGCCAGCGACAGGATCAAGCGCATCTCCAACTAATGCTGCGACCTGTACGGGTCCTTTAGGCAGAACTGAAGAATCTACGAAGGTCTCAATATCTTTGGGGCGAGCGCCTTTTGCCAAATGGTAAATCGCAGTGAGTCCGTGGGTCTTGCCGCCACCAAAAGAAGTCGTTGGGCGAAGAACACCACTTTCTCCAGGTTCACCTTTTGTCTTTGTGATACGACCAAAAGTTTTGGTAAGTAAGGAGTAAAGCCCTTTTGTTGGGTGCGTAATTGCGAAGAATTGTTCTGGGTCTCCATAGACTGGATAATTTCCAGGATCGCGCACTATTTTGTCTAGTTGGGCGGCGAAGTGGTTATCCGTCAAGCCACCTGCCAATACGTCGGCCCTTGGCGTGCAAGTTGCAATGATTGGCTTTAACACCCGGCTTTACCCCCACATAACTTCCAGCTAGATCTGATGGGGTAAAACTACCTTGTGGGGCTGACAACTAGCCAGCCTTAACGCAGATTTAACTAAGAATTGGGAGAAATTAGGTATTTTCATGACTAGACATTGAAAACTAGCAGATCCTTTACATTAGCCACCAAAATTTAAGATTCGCGAGGTCTTTGCATTCATTGCCCTGGCTTTTGCCTCCATTAGATCCTTTTCCTCCTGACTTTTAGGGATGGGCAGAAACTTATAGCCGCCAGATCCACCGCTAGCACTTTGTCCAGGTACTTTCGGTTTCTTTGGTTTAACTGGGCCTTGCGTTTTCTTGGGATTAATCTTTCCAAATTGTTGTTCATTTAGCATGAGGGCTACTGTCTTTCTTTAGAAGTTGGTTTCTACGTGCGTGACCGGGTGTACACGGCACTTTTGTTTAACTATCAGCTATTTCTGTTCATTGATGTTCAATGGAGTACAAGTCAGATGCCCTCTT
>CAIMNT010000061.1 GCA_903842855.1 uncultured Actinomycetes bacterium | reverse complement strand
GGAAGCCTTGAAAGTCCCAGAGAAGCAGCTGTCTTTGTTCCAACGCCATCTGTAGATGTGGCAAGCAGCGGACGGCTAAATTTTTTCAGAGCAGAGATATCAAATAATCCAGCGAAGCCGCCAATATCTCCAATAACTTCTTTGCGTCTAGCCTTTGCAAGATGTTCCTTCATTAACTGAACAGCTGTATCTCCTGCTTCAATATCAACGCCGGCATCGATGTACGAACTCATTCGTATCGATTCACAATCTCGAGCAAGTTCTTGCCGGCAGATAGATCAGTTGGAATATCGATCGGGTATTCACCAGTGAAACATGCGGTGCAGAGTTTTGACTCTGCAATTGTCGTTGCCTCAACCAATCCTTCCATCGAGACATATCCTAAAGAGTCTGCTCCGATTGATCTACGAATTTCTTCTACCTCAAGTCCTGCGGCAATCAACTCGGCGCGCGATGCAAAATCGATTCCGTAGTAGCACGGCCATTTCACTGGAGGCGATGAGATACGAACATGTATCTCTAGCGCACCCGCCTCGCGCAACATTCGAATAAGTGCGCGTTGAGTATTGCCACGAACAATGGAGTCATCGACGACAACGATGCGCTTTCCTTCGATGACATCGCGCAATGGGTTGAGCTTTAAACGTATGCCGAGTTGGCGAATTGTCTGACTCGGTTGAATAAAGGTGCGGCCAACATAAGAGTTCTTAACGAGTCCGGCGCCATATGGAATACCTGATTCGCGAGCATATCCAACGGCCGCAGGGGTACCAGACTCTGGAACAGGGATGACCAGATCAGCGGCAACAGGGTGTTCTTTAGCTAGCTGCGCGCCCAAAGCAACACGAGTTGTGTGGACGTTACGGCCGGCGATAGAGGTATCGGGACGAGCCAAATAAACGTATTCAAAGATGCAACCCTTAGGCTCTGGAGTTGCCCAATGAGTGGAGCGCAGACCGTTCTCATCAATCGCGATAAATTCTCCGCACTCAACTTCACGAACAAATGATGCACCCACGATATCTAGCGCAGCGGATTCTGATGCAACGACCCAACCGTGATCTAACTTGCCGATTACAAGCGGCCTTACACCGTTGCGATCGCGCGCGGCATACAAGGTGTGCTCATCCATAAAGACCAACGAGAATGCACCCTTAAGCAAAGGCAATACTTCGAGAGCAGAACTCTCGAAATTCTTTCCCTTTTGCGCCGCAATAAGTGCGGTCATGATTTCAGTATCAGTTGTGGCGTTCATGCTGTTATCGCTTTTAGGAGCGATCTTCGCCAAAGTTTCGGCCAAGTCACCAGTGTTGGTTAAGTTTCCATTGTGTGCGAGCGCCAGAGTTCCGTGATCGGTTGAGCGCAGCGTGGGTTGCGCATTTGCCCAGGTAGATGAACCTGTTGTCGAGTAACGACAGTGGCCGATCGCCAAATTTCCTGTGAGCGTTGCTAAATCATTTTCAGTAAATACCTGTGAGACCAGACCCATATCTTTGTAGACAACAATTCTTTTGCCATCTGATGTAGCAATACCGGCTGACTCTTGACCGCGATGTTGCAGGGCGTACAGGCCATAAAAAGTTAGTTTTGCGACTTCTTCATCAGGAGCCCAGACCCCAAATACTCCACACTCATCTTGAGGACCTTTTTCACCAGGGAAAGTCTCGAAGGTGAGTTTTCCATCTGGGCGCTTTGTCACTCTGCAATCCTAATTGTCGCGGCGGCCTGCTGAAACAATTGCGATAGATCGGAGCGTTCTCCGCTTGCTGTAATGCGACCATCTCGAATTCCATCGGCCCATTCGAGCGAACCATCCAAGAGACCAATCAATTCATCCGCCCCCATCTCAACAACATTGGGTGGAGTGCCGCGCGTATGTTTAGGTCCTTCGCAACATTGGATCGCGGCATAAGGTGGAATTCGAAGCTCGACTGCATGACCAGGAGCAATCTGGCTGATCTGATCTAGGAGCGCTTTAACCTGCGCCAGCATGAGAGGATCGCGGGCCATGAGTACCCCTTAACCGAAGAGCCGAGGGAGAGTCTCAGTATGAGCGCTACAAAGTTCAGTCAGTGGGATATGCGCATCGTTAATCACTAAGGAATCTCCGCCAGTTACTCCCAGCTCATGCAACGAAACCTCGAATCGAGCGGCTAGGGCCGCGAGCGCAGCCTGATTCTTGGGGTCGATCGTGACCAAGACTCGACCTGGGGTTTCGGCGAATAGGGCGGCGGCTACTCCACCAGGGATGTACTCACCCGGAAGTGAGATCGTGGCTCCCACCCCATTTCGAAGGGTGGCTTCTGTGAGCGCGGCTGCCAAACCTCCGTCGCTGAGGTCATGTGCCGACTCAAAGAGTGGCTGTGCCTCGAGCAGAAGGTTGATTAAGCGAACTTCGGCAGCGATATCCGGAATTGGAGCGTGATCTCCCATCTGTCCATGGAGGTAAGCCCACTCAGATCCACTGAAATTATCTGCGGTATTTCCTAGCTGGAAGATCTGAAGGCCTGCGGATGGAATACCCATCTTGGTGCGAGAGGTGACATCCTGGATGACACCGAGTACTCCGATGACAGGTGTCGGCAAAATTGCAACGCTACCTGTCTGGTTATAGAACGAGACGTTGCCGCCGGTAACTGGAAGCCCCATCTCTAAACAGATATCGGCGAGGCCGCGAACGGTCTCGGCAAATTGCCACATCACACCTGGATCTTCAGGCGATCCAAAGTTCAAACAGTTTGTGACGGCGAGCGGCTTTGCACCTGTTGTCGCAATATTGCGACACGATTCAAGGAGCGCCAACTTTGCGCCGTTATAAGGATCTAGATATGACCAACGTGCATTGGCATCGGTTGAGATCGCAACACCAAGATTTGTATTCTCATCAAT
>CAIMNT010000060.1 GCA_903842855.1 uncultured Actinomycetes bacterium | reverse complement strand
TAGTGGGACGCCGTCGACCTTCATGCGGGAAGTCTAAGGGTTTTAAATACCCCAGATTGATAATTGACCATTCACAAATTTGCGATCAGGGTCAAGACGCTTGCGAAATGAGCGCCACTCCTCAAAGCGTGGGTAGAGCTCACGAAAGTTAAAACCGGTATCGGTAAAGAGCTTTCCCCAATGAGGTCTCGCTTTGAAGGGAGCGAGCGTCTCTTCCAAGATTGGCAGGAAGGCCATGACCCCTTCAACGTCAGGTTTCCAGGTGAAGTGAATAGCCAAACTATCTCGCTGGTAGGCCTCACTCAACCAATTGTCATCAGCGGCAATGGTGCGAAGTTCAGTCACCAGAAGGAGCGGACGAATTTGTTCGCGCAGTTCATGAACTGCCTGCAGCGCCTCTTTCGCATCCTTAATATCAACGAAGTATTCGCTCTGAAGTTCTAACCCAAAACTTGGCGTGAAATCCAACTTAAAGTGCGGCAAGCGCTCGTGCCATGTGCCGATGCTCCCCAACTGCTCGGTCGCGCTCTTGGTTGATGCACCAGCAAGCGGATGTAATTTCTTCTTCGCTGGTTTGGCTCCGAAAAGTTGATCGCCGGGCAGAGTATCTGTGCCGATACGTGATTTGACCCAAATCTGATCGACGTGGAAATCGCGCCACATGGTAAATGCCGAAACGCTGTAACCAGCCCCCATTACTGCAGCGAAGTCATTAAGTAGGGTCTCAAAGGGCAGCTCTACATAAACGCTCTGAGATACCTCAAATGCTGGTACCGCCTGCAAGGTGAGATGGTGGATGATTCCCAATGCCCCCAAGCCAACTCGTGCCGAATTAAGTTCATCTCCGCTAATAGTGCGCTCTTCACCATCTGCGGTAATCAGTTCGATCTGCACTATAGCGGCAGATAAATTCTCATTTCCTAGCCCAGAACCGTGTGTACCAGTGCTAGTAGCGCCTACCACTGTTATGTGCGGTAGCGATCCCATGTTGGGAAGCGCCAACCCAACCTTGTTGAGTTCGATCGCTAGCTCGCCGTAGCGCACTCCTGCAGCGACGCGGACTTGGCTATTGGCGGTGTAGATCTCAATATCTTTAGGGAAATGCTCAAAAGAGAGCAATACATCTCTACTATCTGCGATCCTATTGAAGGAGTGCGCACTCCCAAGTGCGCGAAGAGAATCTGCGGCAACTACCGCTGATTGAATATCGCGGATGCTGGTGGGACGAACCAGAAGGTAAGGATCAAAGGTGACGTTGTTGCTCCAGTTTTTCATCAACTACTCACCCGTGCTCTCTGAAAGTTTCTCTTTGCGAGCAACCCGAATTTGGCTAACTACTCCTACAACTGCAAATATCACCATAACGCTAATAGCGCTATAGATGATGATGTAGACATCCTTGGGAACGTGGCGCGCAGAAGCCAAAATGTAGATCTGCGGCAACATAAAGTTGAGCGCGGAGAGCCACCCCCATTTCTGTGTTTCAGACCAGCGCCGGTGAATGATGGCGACCACAAGTCGCGCAGATGCTAACCCGTAAAACCACGAGGTAATCAGATCTACAACAAAGAAGATATAAGGATTAACGCCGTATTTGTGTAGCGCCTTCCAGACCACAAAGGTGGCGGCAAAGGTATATAAGACAATGGTCGAGGCCCACAGCCTCTCCCAGAAGGTCTGACGTTTAGTCCTCACGCCTCTTGCTTACGAAGGCGACGCTTGGCAAACCACGGAATTACCGCAGAGGTCGTCGCTTGGTAATCGGCATACTCCGGATATTTGCCCAGGGATATTTTCTCTGTGAAATTAGTGGAGCCGACAAATAGCAGAGTAAGAAGCACAGCGCCAAGAATGGTGCGCTGGAAGATCAAGCCTATCGAGTTGCAACCGATCAGATAGAGCACCCACCACTGCGAAATTTCAAAGAAGTAATTGGGGTGGCGCGAATATTTAAAGAGTCCAGTCGTAAGGAAACGCTTTTCGGGAACTCCCCCTGCCTCAATAATCTTCTTCTTATTCTGCTGGAAGTTCCATTGCTGTTGATCGGCAACGGTCTCACCAATCAGGAAGAGCGCGAAGATAACAATGAGTAGTACATCCCAGCGATCAAATGCAGTTGCTTGATGGCGGTAGGCGGTCAGCGCAGGAAGTGAGATCAAGACCAATAAGAAGTTCTGATACAAGACAATAAAGAAGATATTGAACAATTGGAATTGCCAGTTACTCATGCTGGCGCGAAGTACCGGCCAACGATAATCCTCGGTGCCGGAATAACCGCCTTTGCGAGCAAAGTTAAAGGTTAAACGGGCTCCCCAGAGCAGAGCCAAGATTGCCATCGCGTTAAGGCGAGCGTTATGAAAGTGGGCTCCGCGGGCAAATTCACCGACATAGATGATCGGAGTAATCGACCACATTCGGTCTACCCAGGAGTGCTCTTTGGTGACGATAGAAAGAATCCAACAAGCGGCGCAGACAACGGCAAATGTGAGCCAGACAAGATGAAGAGGAGTCATGGCGCGATTTTAACTCAGCGCTCCTCATAATGTCTGAAATAATGAGCCATGCGCAGCTGGGGTTATATGGCGATGCTTATCTTTACCGTCATAGGCTCTTTCTGGCTCGAGATCTTTCT
>CAIMNT010000059.1 GCA_903842855.1 uncultured Actinomycetes bacterium | reverse complement strand
TGGTCTTCGTTACCGCTGGAGAAGGCGGGGGCACAGGAACAGGCGGTGCACCGATAGTTGCAAAGGTTGCCAAAGATTTGGGTGCGCTGACAGTTGGTGTTGTGACTAAGCCATTCTCATTCGAAGCAAAACACCGCACGACTCAAGCAGAAGAAGGCATCGAGTTGTTGCGTGAAGAGGTCGATACCTTAATCGTGATTCCTAACGATCGTCTCTTGGCGATCTCCGATCGCTCCATCACTGCTGTTGAGGCCTTTAGAAGCGCCGATCAGGTATTGCTCTCTGGAGTGCAGGGGATAACGGATCTAATTACAACCCCTGGTTTGATTAACCTGGACTTTGCCGATGTAAAGAGCGTGATGCAAGGTGCTGGCTCTGCTCTCATGGGAATCGGCTCAGCGCGCGGTGAGGCTCGGGCTACCAGAGCAGCGGAGTTAGCTATTGCAAGTCCTCTGCTTGAAGCATCGATTGATGGCGCGCGCGGAGTTCTACTCTCTATCGCTGGTGGATCAGATTTGGGACTCTTTGAGTTGAGCGAAGCGGCAGAGTTAGTAGCAAAATCGGCTCACCCTGAAGCGAATATCATTTTCGGAACCGTTATCGATGATGCTCTTGGTGATGAGGTTCGTATAACTGTCATTGCTGCCGGCTTCGATGGTGGCGCACCAAAGCGTGCTCCTATGCCCACGATTAGCACGGCATCGTTGACCGGTCAGGCAGATCCAATCGCTGCAAATGATCCCATCGCAGTCGCAATGGATCTAGGTAGCGTGGAAGATACCGCTGAGATTCCTGTCGCCGCGACTTCACGGCGCCGGGTAACTTTTGAAGATCTAGTGAGCGAGGACGAGATAGACGTTCCTGACTTTATGAAGTAAATGTCACGAAGACTTTTTACTTCACGCGATGGTGGCGACCTTAAAATAATCGCCCACCGCGAGGCGTTGCGGGTTTTGCTCTCTTTGGAAGATATTCACTTCATGCGCCAGACGCATAGTGATGTGGTCCTTGAAGTCGTTGAGGGTGGGGAGGATTTTGAATGCGATGCCCTAGTCACAACTTCCAAGGGAGTTGGGTTGGCAGCGTTGGCAGCTGATTGCATGCCCATCACATTTGAATCACCGGGAGTTGTCGGAGTGGCTCATGTTGGAAGAGTCGGTCTAATCAAGGAGATTGCTCCTAAAACGGTTTCAAAGATGCGCGAACTGGGAGCTACGGAAATAAAGGCGACCATCGGCCCGAGCATTTGCGCCAGATGCTATGAAGTCTCATTCGAGATGTATCGAGAGATAATTGCAGAGATTCCATCAACTGCCACTAGCGATCAGAGCCATTGTCTTGATCTCCAAAGTGGGGTCACTTGGCAGTTAAACAATTTGGGCGTGAGTGTTACCAACCTTGGTATCTGCACTCTTGAAGAGGCTGGGTACTTTTCCTATCGCGGTGGAGATCTCTTAGAGCGACAAGCCGGAATTATTTCATTATGACACGTAAGGAAGAGTTGGCGCACAACCTGGGTGTGGTTCAGGAGAAGATTCACAAGGTTGCGCAGAGCTCTGGTCGAAACCCATCTGAAATCTCGTTGATCGTCGTTACTAAGACCTTTCCGGTCTCTGATGCTGAAATTCTTTATGAGTTGGGTATACGAGACATGGGGGAGAATCGGGACGAGGAAGGAGCCTTGAAATCTGAACAACTGCCAATCGATGTTAAGTGGCATTTTCAGGGTCAGGTTCAAGGGCGCAAGATCAGGTCAATATCTGGCTGGGCAGATGTCGTCCACTCACTTGATTCCACAGCCCATGCTCAGAAATTCGATGTAGAGAATGAGAATAAAGTCGAAGAATTTTTTATTCAGATCAATCTTGAGCCAGATCGTTCAGATCGCGGCGGAATACCTGCCACAGAACTTGGCTCATTTGCCCAGTTTCTTCAGCAGCGGACTCTGCTCAAAGTAGTGGGGTTAATGACGGTGGCACCTCTCTCACGTGATGCAGGAGGCGCCTTTGTGCAGCTAAAAGCGCTTCAATCGGTGCTCCTCGAAAGCTTTCCAGCGGCAACGGCGCTATCTATGGGGATGAGCAATGATTTTGAGGCGGCTATAACGGCGGGAGCGACACATCTTCGTATCGGCAGTTCAATCCTCGGTTCTCGTGTACTTCCAGCCTAAAATTGACCCATGGCTAATGTATTCAAGAAGGCAGCAAATTACCTCGGCTTAGTCGATGAAGAGGAAGAGCAACAGG
>CAIMNT010000058.1 GCA_903842855.1 uncultured Actinomycetes bacterium | reverse complement strand
GGATCTGTGGGTAATCATAGTTTCCAGAGCCGATAGGCTACGACCCGCAGGCCGAAAGGCTTAAGCACTGGAGAATTCGCATAGCGGCCGAGTGCGCACGCTTGGAAAGCGTGTAAAGGGCAACCTTTCGAGGGTTCAAATCCCTCATTCTCCGCCAGTGGCACTTAAAGTGTGGATAACCCTCAGGCTAAATTCATAAATATTGTCACCATTGGTCATGCCTACCTCTCGAAATCTGAAGCTCTTTTTTACTACCTTTGGGTTGGCAACCTTGACCATCGTCTCGGTACCTCAAATTTCGATCGCCTCAGATCCGAATACCAAAACGTCAAAGCCTCCTTGTCGGATAGATATTGATAATGCTCATCTATCAACTTCTGTCTTTCACCGTCAAGGTGTGCGGGTCGTTATTGTGAAAGCTCGGTCAATTTGCGACGTCATGCAGCAAAGGGTGATGCTGACCGTTCAGATTTATAAAACAGAAATTTTAGGAGACAAGCTCATAACGAGCTCAAATACAAATCCACAGCTTCAATCCTCCTCTGGATACGTTATCTCTAACAACGGAACAACGTATGTCTGCAAAACGCACATTCTTACTCATTACTACGGAATTGCCTTCTCAAAGGCTTTCATTAACGGAAGATGGCTCTACGCAGGTCGGACTCAATCGCCTGAAACCGTTCCCCTCCCATGCGGAACTTGAGTTAAAATCATGTTATGACTCGTGACCCTTTTGAGAGAGATAAAGAGACTCAGAGTGGGGACGATGAGAAATTCATTGATTTACTCTTAGAATTATTTGTCCAGCACCAGTCGCGCTATCAAGATCAAGCCCAAAAACTTCTGAAGGATGGCTTGCTGATCGTAACTAGCGGAGAAACGGTTATTAAATATTGGATAGACGACAAGGGATCTTATTTCAAATTTTCTCAAGATAGTGGCGCTACATATTCCAACTCTCTTTCATTCTTCGCATTAAGTGGAAGCGATGAGGAGAAAATCCAAAATTTAAGGGACCAATTCGCCAATAGTGAAGCTCGACTGAAATTGGGTATCTAAGTTTCTGGTCGTTCGAATATTCCTACTCCTGAAAAGGTACTGCTTAGCTGCTTTGTATACGCCGGTTTGGCAGGTTTTTGCCTCAACCTGGGTTAAATCAGCAGGATTTTCCGCTCTAGTGGAGCCATTAGCGATTTTCCGCCCTAAAATAATGGTCTGCACCTTTTCTATTGATGAGGTCATGACTTAAGAAGAAGGTAACCGTGCCAAAAGCTTGGACAGATGATGCGCCCCAGCCGATGGTCTTGCAGGACCACGCTCACCTAAGAGACCCACTTTCATACAAAATCAAGAAGGCGCTTTTAGGTAAGCCCCTCAATCGCCATACCCTTTCACACCAAAGATTGAGCAAGGTATTCGCCCTCGGAATTCTCTCTTCAGATTGCATCTCATCAGCTGCGTATGGAACCGAGAATATTCTTATTTATCTATTACCTGCTTTTGGGTTAGCCGGCTACAACATTTTGATGCCGATGACACTTGTTGTCTTGGCCGTTCTCTTAATTGTCACTCTCTCCTATCGCGAAGTTGTTATGGCCTACACCCGTACAGGCGGTTCATATGTGGTGGCGCGAGATAACTTCGGACCAGTCGTTGCCCAGGTTGCAGCTGTGGCACTTATGTTGGATTACATCGTCACCGTAGCGGTACAGACTGCTGCCGGCACGTCAGCCTTAACCTCGGCATTTCCCTCTCTCGCCTCTTACTCACTTGCGATCACGCTCGGAGTCATCGCATTTTTGTTTTACGGAAATCTCAAAGGCGTTAAGGAAGCTGGGCGGTTATTCGCCGCACCTACCTATCTATTTGTAGCCGCGGTAGCAGCCATCATCATCGTTGGTAGTTGGCGCGAAATTCACCATACTTTGCATCATGTCGTAATTGGTAGTGGCGATGTTGGATACGGACACGCACAACAATTAATTTCTTTCGCGGCAATTTTTATCTTGCTTAAAGCATTTGCCAATGGCGGCTCTTCACTTACCGGGCTTGAGGCAATTTCTAACGGCGTATCACTTTTCAAATCACCCGAAGGAAGTAATGCTCGTCGTACGACAGTAATCATGGCAACCATCTTGGGTTGTATGGTTCTGGGAATCTCGTTCTTTGCAAAGGCAACTCATGCAATGCCTTATAGCAGCGGTACCCCAACGGTTGTTTCGCAGATTGCGGATGTGGTTTTCGGTCACGGAACTCTTGGCCACATCTTCTATCTCTTTGTTCAATTCGCAACAATGTTAATTCTTTACACGGGAGCAAATACACCCTTCAGCGGTTTCCCATTCCTCATGAGCTTTGTCGCGGAAGACGGCTTCCTGCCTCGACAACTCACGAAGCGTGGCCACCGACTTGTCTTCTCAAACGGCATCATCTTCTTGACCATCGCAGCGGCAACTCTTGTCGCAATTGTTGGTTCTAACGTGGCAAAGCTCATTGCCTTCTATGCAATTGGAGTCTTCACTGGATTCACTCTGGCTGGCTTTGGAATGGCAAAGCGCAATTGGCGCAGACGCGAAGAGGGTTGGCGCGCTCGCTTCTTTATTAACTTTCTCTCTGGAACCGTCTCCTTTGCGGTCGTTATCATTTTTGCAGTCGTTAAGTTCTCAGAAGGCGCTTGGCTGATAGTCCTAATATTCCCTCTCGCCACGATTGGGTTGATTCGCCTAAATCGGCAGTACCGCCGCGAGCAACAAGCTCTAAAGATTAATCAGGGTTCTTCGAGAGCAGTAAATATCTCCCGCCACGATGTAACCGTTCTCGTGGACGCCGTTGATATCGCTACCGTTGGGGCGGTCCGCTACGCCAGATCCCTTAATCCTCATGAACTTGCAGCAGTTCACTTTGTCATTGACGATCAGCGGGCAGAGGCCATAAAGGAAGCTTGGAAACATAATCCAGCTCTCGCAGATGTCTCGATTGAGTTCATTGATTGCCCAGATCGCAGGCTAGCTAATGCCGCAGTCGACTATTCAATCCGAATGACACAGGCGAGCGATGTAGATCTGACGCTACTTTTGCCTCGTCGCTCCTACTCAGGTTTATTGGGCCGTATCTTGCATGATAGAACTGCAGAATCTATCTCCGCACCTATCTCGCAACTGCCTCGCGTTGTGGCAACGATTGTTCCCTTTGACGTTGAGAAGATTATTTCTGGCCGCCCGATTTATGAACATCTAGAACACTCAACCGATGTCGTTGAGCCGGTTGAAACCAAGCCTCAAGTTCGCCGTTTGGATGACACTCCAATTGCGACAGAGGAGATAAGCCATTACGCAGAAGATATACAACCAATTGGTACCGTCCAATGGCGCCACCGCGCACATGTAACTGGAAATGTTACGAGCATTCGAACGGCGCCATCTAGCTCATCACCTCACGTTGATATTGAGATTTGGGATGAGACTGGTGGAATCACGCTTCAATTTATCGGTCGCCGTGAGATAACAGGACTAGAGGTTGGATCAACCATCTGCGCTGAAGGAATGGTTGGCGAGACCGATGGAAACTTGGTCATCCTTAATCCATCGTATGAAATTATTATCAATTAAGAAATTTGGCGGTGGCGGTGGGATTTGAACCCACGGTTGGTTACCCAACACACG
>CAIMNT010000057.1 GCA_903842855.1 uncultured Actinomycetes bacterium | reverse complement strand
TCGAAGTATCCGACCTCGGAGGAAGGTCGGGCCTTTTGAACTCTTACGAGTCAGAATTAGCCCAACATTTCCTCCCTCAACCCTTGGGGGAGTTTTTTATGAATACAAGAAAATTGGCGCTGGCCTCAGCGCTATTACTTAGTTTTGCAACCCTTTCATCTGCATCAAGCGCGCAAGCAATTGACTCAAATCCAACCCGAATAATCTCGTTATCACCAAGCGCCACTGAAATTCTCTTTGGAATAGGAGCGGGCTCACAAGTAATCGCAGTTGACGATAACTCTGATTTTCCTAGCAACGCTCCATTCTCAAAATTGTCATCGTTCACTCCGAATGTGGAGGCGATTGCTGCCTACCATCCCGACTTGGTAGTTCTGCAATCTTCTGCGACAAGTGCTGCCACAATTGCAACTGATCTACAGAAATTGAAGATCAAAATCTATTTGGAAGTGACTCCATCAAATATTAGTGATGCATATGCGGAATTCTTAGCCCTTGGCAAAGTAACTGGACATCCTTCGCGCGCAAAGGCACTCGTTGCAACGATGAAATCTCGTATCGCTGAGATCCTTGCCAAAGCACGGAAGAAGAGTGCAATCAGCATCTTCCACGAATTGGACAACACTTTATATTCCGCGGACTCCACCACATTCATCGGTCAGATCTATTCCGACTTCAACTTCACCAATATCGCCGATGGAACCGATGCGGGCGGTTATCCGCAACTAACTTCTGAAGCGGTTATAAAAGCGAATCCAAAGGTGATCTTTCTCGATGACGGCCCGTACGGCGAGAGCGCAACAACCGTCGCTTCGCGTCCCGGCTGGTCAACCATCGCGGCCGTGAAGAACAAGCACGTCGTTGTACTTCCACTTGATATCGCAGATCGATGGGGTCCGCGCCTCGTGGATTTCTATCAATTCGTGGCGCAAGCAACGGCAAAGATTAACCAAGGCTAAACGATGAACACAGAGCGCGATGCGATAGCCAAAATTTGGAACTGGCGAATCACCGCGTTCTGTGCTCTCATTTTATTGGCGGTCACTATCGCCGCCGTCAGCTTCGGACCGATATCTATCAACTTTTTCAAAGTTTTTAAAACACTCTTCGACCTGCCCGGCGGAAGTACAGGACAAAATAGAACAGTCATTATGGAGTTGCGACTTCCCCGCGTCATTTTAGGCGTCCTGGTCGGTGCGGCTCTTGCCACGAGCGGAGCGGTCTATCAAACCGTCTTTCACAATCCACTTGCCGACCCTTATTTGTTGGGTGCCGCCAGTGGCGCGGGACTCGGTGCAACAATTGCACTCACCAGCACCAATCATAATTTGGCTGGTGCGCTGCCGATCTTTGCATTCTTAGGTGGAGTGCTGGCGGTCGCAACATCTTTCATTATCTCGGGAAGATTCTTTGCCGATCCCAATTCTCTTCTGCTCTCGGGAATTGCAGTTGGTTCATTCGCTACGGCGATACAGACCTACTTACAGCAAAGACATAGCTCCGCCCTGCGACCGGTTTACTCATGGATCTTAGGAGATCTAACGAGTGCGACGTGGAGCGTTGTCGCCTGGTCATCGGTCTACATTGCTATTGCATTGTTGATCCTCTTTAGCGTTGCAAAGCAATTGGATGGATTGATGTTGAGCGACGAGGAGGCCTACTCGCTCGGGATCAATCCCAAGAAATTACGACTCATCGCGGTCGCCGCTGCCACGCTAGCGACTGCAACCGCAGTTTCAGCTTCAGGGCTAATCGGCTTCGTGGGCATCGTGGTCCCACATCTCGTTAGAGGGATTACCCACAGAGTCACCAACCGTTCCCTCATTTCGATTGCAATGGCTGGCGCTGCCTTCTTGGTATTGGCAGATCTCGGGGCTCGAACTCTGCTCTCCCCTGCAGAACTTCCCATTGGCGTCATCACCGCATTTGTGGGAGCCCCGTTCTTCTTAGTTGTGCTCCGCAATCGCAGAAAGGCCGGACAATGACAATAGTTGTAACTGATTTAACGGTTCGCTACGGCGAAAAAGTCGTTCTCAATGACATCTCACTTGAGATCACGAGTGGCAAATGGACCTGTCTCGTTGGCCCAAACGGCGCGGGTAAAACCACATTTCTCAAAGTATTACTCGGTATGTCCCCGTACTCCGGCAGCATTCAAGATCATGGTGTTGAGGTGTTTAAAAACCATAAGCGGAATGTCGCTTTCGTACCCCAGTCCCCACAGATCCCACAAGGGATGACCGTTGCTGAATATGTTGCGCTCGGTCGCTCCAAGAAGGATGGTTGGGGAAATGAGTCACTTGCTAGCCGTGCCCTCATCCACAAAATCTTGGTACAGACCCATCTCTTTG
>CAIMNT010000056.1 GCA_903842855.1 uncultured Actinomycetes bacterium | reverse complement strand
TTCGGTCCATCTTGAGTTAAGAAATATTGACCCAGACTTCCGAGGAAATTGCCGAGCAAGATACCTGCAACGGCTTGCTTAAAGCTAAGGCCGAAGGCGATAACCGCTAAAGCCCCGACGTAGATAGTGGCGAACTCCATATTTGGGCTAACCCAGGTGGCGAAGAGGTTGCGAGCCTTACCGTGACGATCTTTGGTTGGGATGGATTCGATTCCACCTGGCTCCAGCGCGAGGACCTTGTCCCCGTACTCGCCTTCACGAATTTCTAAATTAGACATGAGTCATCTCTCCTAATTTTGTTATCGGGGGTGTTTGCGACCCCGTATGAAATGACGGCTCATAGACCGAGGGAATGACGAAACCGTATAGGGAAATGCGACCGATGTTAAGCCCACACTCAGGTTAATTTCACCTAAAGTTAGCCTTCACAGGGCGAAATGGGGAGATTATGGACGACCGCGAACTACTCGAATATGCCATAGCAGCCGCGCGCCAAGGGGCCTCAGAGGGTGGCGTTCCCATTGGTGGGGCACTGGTAGTGGACGGCAAAGTCCTGGGCGTTGGCTACAACAAGCGAGTTCAGCTGGGCAGTGCAATCCGCCACGGCGAGACCGATTGCCTCGAGAATATCGGCCGCCTGCCAGCCAGCATCTACGCCAAAGCCACGATGTACACCACGCTCTCCCCCTGTCATATGTGCAGTGGGGCGATCTTGCTCTATGGGATTCCACGGGTAGTGCTGGGCGAAAATGAGACCTTCATGGGTGCCGAAGATCTGCTGCGCTCCCATGGCGTTGAGGTGATCAACCTCAACTCGCAAGAGTGTAAAGATTTGATGGCAAAGTTCATCGCAGAAAAGCCTGATGTCTGGAATGAAGATATCGGCGAAGAGTAAGTTTGCAGACTGTGCATACCGTCTGGAGCCAATGGCCAGAGTTAACCGTCCCTCAAGGATTTCAAAAATTATCTCCGCTTGATTTCCCGCTGGATAATTCGGATCTCTCCCCGATCACCATTTATGTGCAGCCTTATATGACGGGAATCGAAACTCTGGAGCCCGTTCGGGCTATGAGCAATTTACAAATTCTGCAAGTTCCCAACGCCGGGTATGACGCAGCCATTCCCTATGTTCGCGACGGCATCACCTTGTGCAACGCTCAAGGAGTTCATAATGCATCGACTGCTGAACTAGCGGTGGGCCTTGCGATAGCGATGCGACGAGGGATTCCGCACTTTGTCCGCGAACAAGATCAAGGTCTGTGGAGCCATGAGCGTATGGGTTCACTCAACGACAGTGCGATTGCACTGATTGGGGCGGGATCAATTGGACAAACGTTAGTCTCCTACCTCAAACCATATGAGGTTGAAATTACTACATTCTCGCGTAGTGGTGGCAACGGATCACAACTCATAACGCAACTCGATAATCTCCTTCCCACATTCGACATAATTTTCTTGATACTTCCATTGAACGCAGATAGCAAACACCTATTTAACGCCCAAAGGTTGGCGCTGATGAAGGATGGCGCACTTCTCATCAATGTTGCCCGCGGCCCTATTGTCGATACCGATGCTCTTGTAGCTGAACTCAACTCTGGACGAATTAGCGCAGCGCTCGATGTCACCGATCCAGAACCTCTCCCTCCAGATCATCCTCTCTGGCGAGCTCCGAACCTGCTTATCACGCCGCACGTCGGTGGAGACTCTGCCGCTTTTGAAAAACGTGGAAAACGGTTTATCGAATCGCAATTACAGCGCATAGCGGATGGATTAGCTCCGCTCAATATTATTGAACTCTAACGATCCAAATGGCGCTGCATCTCTGCAGCGATTACCTCTTCTCCGGGAATTCCGGAGGTAAATAAATCTTCAACAATTCGCTCACGCTCTTCACTTGTCTTGTTCTGGCTAATCTTGGATTTGGCCTCCACCTTCGTGACGTGCAAAATTACCGCCACAATTCCCTTTAATTGCAGATCGAAGTAATGCGGATCCGACTCACTAGCGAGCCAAGGTTCCTCGCGGTGACATTCATGGAGCGAAGTCAGATCGGTAACAATCTGTCGCAACAACTCCACATCTTCGCTAATTTCAACTCTCCCACTTAAATGGACCGATTGATAATTCCAGGTCGGTACAACTTTGTGGTCGGTCTGCTTGTTGGAGTAATTGGATGGCGAGATATAGGCCTGCGCCCCGTGCACAATTGCTAGGCCTCGTGTTCCTTCCTGGATCGAACGCCACTGCTCGTTTCCACGAGCCATATGCATGATGACTCTTCCATAATTATTTTCTGAAGGAACTACATCCACCCAAACCATCGGCATCAACGTTGCAATAGGTAGCCCATCTGGATTAACAGTGACTAGATCAGCTGCGCGCACAGACTTAACAAAGCGCTCTATCTCTTCCCAGTCCTCGACTAGGTTGATCTTGGGGATGTACATATGGTGAGTCTAAATCAAGCAGTCTCTTCTACAAACTGCCAATCGGTCACGTAATGGTTCAGTGGAGCCCATCGGAGCGTTCCGGTTCCAACCGCCATGAAACTAGTAATCCGAACAGTCCGCTTCTGCCCAGCGTTGAGATAGAAGGACTTACTTCCATCGTCAAATTTCAGGGGGCGAATCAGAGAATCCGCGCCATCTAGTATTCCAAAATCT
>CAIMNT010000055.1 GCA_903842855.1 uncultured Actinomycetes bacterium | reverse complement strand
CGCCTCAGGTGCGATTAATGCGATCTGGAAATTCCTGACTTAATAAGGTTGTGCAAAAAACGTTCTCTGACGTTGGCGAGAATCGTAGTAGCTTTTCCGATTCGAGCGACGTGCAGAGAACGTTTTTCTAGAAACAGTTTGATTAGGTATTACAATGCCTTAAGCGCACTCACAACCTTCGTCAACGAATCCTTTGCATCACCAAAGAGCAACGTCGTCTTTGGATCGTACAAAAGTTCATTTTCGATTCCGGCAAATCCTGGACGCATCGACCTCTTGAGGAAGATGACATTGCCGGCATCAGCAACATCCAAGATAGGCATTCCATAAATAGGGCAACCAGGTGTGGTTTTGGCAGCTGGATTTACTACATCGTTCGCACCAACTACAAGAACAACATCGGTTTGAGGGAATGTCGGATTTACCTCATCCATCTCAACGAGTTGCTCATATGGAACGTTTGCTTCGGCGAGCAAAACGTTCATATGTCCCGGCATACGTCCGGCAACTGGGTGTATACCGTAAGCAACATCCACACCCTTAGCCGTCAATAGGTCAGCCAACTCACGCACTGTGTGTTGCGCTTGGGCCACGGCTAATCCAAAGCCAGGAACAATCACTACTCGTTGAGCGTAGTTGAGCAAGATTGCCACATCATCTGGCGAACCAGATTTAACGGAACGAACCTCACCTGTTGATGCCGCCTCTTGCGGCTTCGCAGTAAATGCACCAAAGAGAGTTCCGAATAGCGAACGACCCATAGCCGCCGCCATAAGGCGCGTCAGGATGGTTCCAGAGGCTCCGACGAGTGTTCCCGCAACAATCAGAAGCGTGGACTGCAATACATATCCGCTTGCAGCAACTGTTAATCCGGTGAATGCATTGAGCAATGAGATGACGATTGGTACATCTGCTCCGCCGACCGGTAGCACGAAGAGAACACCGAAGAGAAGCGCCAGTCCTGCCATAAGAGCGAGCGATGTGTTACCCAAGGAATGGATAACCCATTCTGCTGATCCAAGAGTCCCCAACAGGGTCGCAGCGATGACGAAGCGACCTCCAGGAAATACGACAGGTCGAGTAGTCATAATCTCTTGCAACTTAAGGAAGGTGACGATCGATCCAGAGAACGAGACGCAGCCGACAATTACCGTGAAGACGGTGGCAACAACTTCAGCAGTGCTTGCGCCAGATCCCAACTTTAAATATTCGACAATTGCGACCAAGGCCGCTGCTCCGCCACCAACACCATTAAAGAGCGCAACAAGTTGTGGCATCTGCGTCATTTGAATCCGGCGGGCAGCTGGAACTCCAACGCCAACACCAAAGATAATTGCTCCGAGAATCCACCACTTATGATTGTGAGTCATTCCCGGTGCCCAGAAAACGAGGTCGGTCGCTACGAATGCACCTGCGGCACCGATCAAGTTTCCGCGCCGAGCGGACTTAGGTGAAGAGAGACCTTTTAGGGCCAAGATAAAGCAGACAGAGACGACGAGAGTTAGAACGCCATAGAGGTTCTTATTCACTTGCTCTCACCTCCAGCAACTTCAGCGCTCTTTTTGACTCTTGGTTTGCCTTTGAACATCTCCAGCATTCGATCAGTCACGACAAATCCACCGACCATATTGATGGTGGCTAAGACAACGGCAGCGATACCAAGTCCGAGCTGTACATTGTTATTAGCGTGATCGGCAACGGTGATTGCGCCGACGAGAATAATTCCGTGGATCGCGTTCGCTCCGGACATTAGAGGAGTATGAAGAGTTGTAGATACCTTCGATACGACTTCAAAGCCAATAAATATTGAGAGAACGAAGATTGATAGCAGGGCAACATTACTCATTTACTTCGCTCCCTTGCGATTTTCGCCATTCATAGTGACAGTGGCGGCATCAATAATTTCATCTTCAAAGTTAGGAATAACTTGGCCCTCTTTCACCATCAGGAGCAGCAGGTTAACCACGTTGCGCGAAAAGAGCATCGAAGCGTGGAAGGCGAGCGAACTAGGAACATCTTTACCACCCCACATTTTCACGCCATTTGCGGTGGTGACGATCTCACCAGGCTTCGTGCCTTCGACGTTTCCGCCCGTCTCTGCCGCAAGATCTACAACAACTGATCCCGGTGCCATAGCGGCAACCATCTCAGCGGTGACCAATCGTGGAGCAGGGCGACCAGGTACGGCTGCAGTTGTTATGAGAACATTTGCAGCAGCAATATAAGGTGTAAGAAGTTCGCGTTGCTTGGCTGCGCGTTCTTCTGTCATCTCGCGGGCATATCCGCCACTTCCTTCAAGCGCCTCAAGCTCCAAGGTAATGAACTTGGCGCCCATCGATTTCACTTCGTCGGCAGATGCCGGACGCACGTCGTAAGCACTCACAACCGCACCTAAACGTTTTGCAGTAGCGATCGCTTGAAGTCCGGCAACACCAGCACCTAGAACGACAACATTCGCAGGAGTGACTGTTCCTGCAGCGGTCATGAGTAGTGGGAAGAATCGTGGCGAGAGTTCAGCACCGACTAGAACAGCTTTATAGCCCGCGCACAGGGCTTGTGAGGTCAGCGCATCCATCGACTGCGCACGCGAAATACGCGGCACTAGTTCAAGTGATATCGCTGTCACACCTGCTTTAACGGCCGCTTCAATGGAATCAACGGCAGTTGTGGGGGATAGGAATGAGATAGTAATTGCACCCTTTTTTAGCGATGAGATCGCATCGGGCGTCAACGGTTGCACTGACAGCACTACATCAGCTTCGTTGATGACATTTCCGCTCAGGACGGTTGCACCTGCTGCAGTGAATTGCGCATCAGAAAACTCTGCAGCAACTCCTGCGCCGGATTCAACAGTGACCTCAAGTCCAGCTTTGGTGAGCTTAGAGATGATGTCGGGGACAAGGGCGACTCGTTTTTCGCCAGGTCTTGTTTCTTTAGGGACGGCTACACGCATGACCCAAATCTAGTGAGTGCACCCGTCAAAAAGTAGGCATTTCACGGTAATTCCACCTTAAAAGAGGATTAATAGGTGTTCCCACTCAATTCACCGCGGACCAGGTGATATAAAATTGCCTGAATAGTTGTGCGACGGTGATATGCCTCACGCCAGATCACAGATTTATCGCCATCAATTACCTCGGCAGCAACCTCTTCACCTCGGTGAGCCGGCAAGCAATGCATGAAGATGGAATCGGAAGCGGTCAAATCCATCAGACCCTGCGTCACCGCAAAAGGTGCGAGAGCTTTCAACTTTGCACTTCGCTCCTCTTCGGGATCGCCCATCGACATCCATACATCTGTGTAGAGAACGCTGGCATCTTTAGCTGCCGCCTCTGGGTCGGTAAGAACTTCAATCTTCGCGCCAGTCTTTGCTGCAATCGCTAAAGCACTTGCGACGGCGCTTGGATCGGGTGCATAGCTTCCACCGGGTGTGGCAACTACGACATGTGCTCCCATGATCGCTCCCATTGTGAGCCAGGCATGCGCCATGTTGTTTCCATCGCCCACATATGTAAATTTTCTTCCTGCGATCTCATCACCAAAGTTTTCCCGAATGGTTACCCAATCGGCTAACAGTTGTGTGGGGTGGTCATCATCTGTAAGTCCGTTAATAACGGGAATAGTGGCATTAGCTCCGAGTTCATCGACATCCGATTGTTTGAAGGTGCGAATGATGAGGGCAGAGGTATACCCGCTAATAATCCGAGCGGTATCTGCGATAGTTTCACCGCGGCCGATCTGTAGCTCATCGCCGCGGATAAAGATAGGAGTTCCACCAAGGTGAGCAACTGCGGTCTCAGATGCTAGCCGCGTACGGGTAGAAGGTTTGGTCATGTAGATCGCAACCGTGCGATTGGCCAGAGCGGTATTCGCCATAAAAGGCTTCACAGCAAACTGTGCGGAGGTATCCAGCAAGAGCTCGACATCTGCTGTGCTGAGATCGGAGGTACGCAGTAGATCCTTCATTACGTAATCGTAGGCGATAACATTGGGGTTATGAAAAACCCATTCGCACCCTCGCGCGGTGAGCCGATTGGGATTGGTGGAACTGACACCCTAGAAGAAGAGCGATTATCTCCCACCGACGATGGGGACCACGAACGCTTCTCCCATTACGTACGCAAAGAGAAGATCACCGAAGCGATGGTGACAGGAAAGCCCGTGCGAGCCCTGTGCGGCAAGAAGTGGGTTCCTAGTCGAGATCCTGAAAAATTCCCAATCTGTCCGACGTGCAAAGAGATTTACGACGGATTGAAGAAAGAGTGAGGCCCTTTGGGTCTGCGCTCATTCCAAAGGTCGGATCTGTTCTAGCGGCCTTACTTCTCTTCGTAAGCGCCACCGCCTCTCACGCAGACTCAACTCCCACTCCTGCGCCTTCCTCGACCGACACCGCGGGCGGAACTTCGCTCAACCAACCGAGGAAGATTTTGACGGGGTGGATTCCTTATTACTCCATGAAGACATCGCTGCCCTCGGCGATTCTTAACGCAGATCTAGTTTCGCAAGTTTCACCATTCTGGTACACCCTGAAAGATCAGAAGACCATCACCGATCTTTATACCCCCGCTAATCCGAACACACCCATGGCAACGGCGTTGCAATCGATGCAAGCCGCTGGATTTAAAATAATTCCAACCATCACCGATGGCACAGATGTAGATCCCAAGACTGGCAACGTTTCACAGATGGTCTTATCCAATCTGATCGCCAATCCCGCCTCTCGCCTCAATATCGTCAATTCAATTCTCAACTTAGTTCTTACAAATAAATTCGATGGAATCGATCTCGATTTTGAAAACTTTGCCTATGTTGACCCGATATCCACCTGGCCCACCACCCAAACTCGCTGGGTTCAATTTTTGACCGATCTTTCAACTGCTCTCCATGCTCAAGGAAAAATTCTCTCGATTACAACTCCACCGCTCTTTGATCCGACATCTGGAAAAAAGGGTTACTACGTATATGCCTGGTCGGAAGTCGCATCGCTCATCGATCAACTTCATATTATGGCCTACGACTACTCGACATCGAGCCCTGGTCCTATAGGACCTCTTCAATGGACTACCAATGCAGTTACTTATGCAGTCTCTGTAGTTCCAGCATCCAAGATATTTATTGGTATTCCAGGGTACGGACGCGATTGGGTTACGAAGGTCGTTGGAACCTGTCCCACACTTCCTATTAATTACAGTAAGACCGTTGCACCCGGAATTGTCTCTACCGTTGTTATGCACAACGTTGCGGCCTTAGCCGCGGCATACGGAGCAACACCAACTTATAACCAGACCTTTGCAGAATCTTCTTTTACATACCAGAAGATTTATAACGGAACTTTGGCCAATGGATCGTTAACTACCTGTACCGCTTATCGCACTGTCTGGTATCAGGATGGACAGAGCTTTACCGCGCGGGCAAATTTAGTTTCGCAGTATCGGTTAGGTGGGCTTTCTGAGTGGACCTTCGGTATGGAAGATCCGAGCGCTTTTCAAGCTATTCGCGTAGTGGCGCTCTCCATCGCTCCAGATTCAGTTGGGGCATCACTTACCGCCGATTCCACCAATATTTCGATTGGGACTGCGACGAAAGTTGTCGGAACCTTTACCTTGCCAGATAAAACCCCAGCTGCCGGAATACCCGTTCATCTACAAACGCAGGCGCCCGGCGGAACATGGACGACGGTTCAAGATGGCCTCACTACGCCCGATGGGACTTTCGTCGCCACCTTGCAGCTCACCCAAAACACAAATATAAGGATGTACACCGATGGCTCCTGGCAACGACTTGAGGGCGATACCCCAACTCTTGCGATCAGCGTCTCCAGAACCCTGACCTGGAATATCCCCGCCTCGATGAAAGTTGGGGTTCCTTACACGGTTAAGGCCCAGGTCTTACCTGCTGTGGCTGGAGTCAACGTCACCTTGAGTAATAGGAGCAGCGCCCTGACTGATGATGCAGGTGTTGCAACCTTCACCATTACAAATGGCAGCTCTGGTTTTGTGCCGTACCAGTTGACCATCGCCCCGGATCAAAATTTTGCAGGCACACAGACCGCCTTTGTTATTGTTTGGGCTCGATAGTTTTCTCGCATGCATCATGAACCGTTTTACGAGTTGGGAGGGTTGAGATGGCAACAGATACAGTTACTGAGGCGAATCTTGATATCTCACAGCTCGTTGATAAACCTTGGGTAACAATTGTTTGGGACGATCCCGTTAATCTCATGAGTTACGTGACATATGTATTTGTGAAGCTCTTTGGATTCACTCAAGAGAGAGCCCACGAGCTCATGATGCAAGTTCATAACGAGGGACGCGCGGCGGTAGCAACTGGCTCGCGTGAAGAGATGGAACTCGCCGTTCAGCGATTGCATGAACATGGACTCTGGGCCACGCTACAACGCGATGACAAAATTTAAGGCAGTGGCTTGATGTCAGAGTTCTCGAGATCGGGTGGAATTTATTCGCTCGAACTATCTATCGATGAAGCGCATATCTTGATTAACTTGGTAGAGCAGTTGCTGGAGCTTCTGGGTGAGGGGGATTTCAGCCATCACTACGATGAGAGTGATCCCTTTGCCCAACTGATGGCCCAACTAAAAGCTGCACCAGATGAAATTGCGCCACCAGAAGATCCTGTACTTATGCGCTTATTGCCAAATGCCTATGCAGATCCTGAAGCGGCAGCAGATTTTCGAAGATATACCGAGCCAACCCTGCGCGGAAAGAAGAAGCGCACTCTAATTCAAGTTCGAGAGGCTCTGGCAGTAATCGTTGATGAAGATCGCGGAGGAGTTGTCGAAGATCTTGAGGGCGAGATCTGGCTCTTGGCGATTAATGATCTGCGGCTAGCGCTCTCTGTGCGCCTAGAAATTAATCCCGATTCCTATGACCACTTTGAAACTCTGCACGATGAGGATCCTCAGAAAGCGATCTATGCCGTCTATTTCTGGTTGGGCTGGTTACAAGAGAGTCTGCTCAACCTCTTGGCGGGCGGCTAGACTTCTCTGGTGTCCCAACCCGCGTCCTCGGCTCCGATAGGAGTTTTTGATTCGGGGCTAGGCGGATTGACGGTAGCGAGAGCGATTATTGATCAACTCCCCGGTGAATCGATTATTTACGTCGGGGATAACGCTAGAGGCCCATACGGTCCACGAACTTTGGCCGAGGTGCGCTCATTTACTCTAGAAATTCTCGATGAGTTAGTGGCGGCGGGAGTTAAGGCGATCGTCATCGCTTGTAATACCGCCAGCTCGGCCACCCTGCGGGATGCTCGTGAGCGTTATGAGATCCCTGTTCTTGAGGTAATTCAACCAGCCGTCAGGCGGGCAGTCTCAGCTACTCGTTCGGGACAAGTGGGGGTGATCGGGACTAACGCAACTATCGAATCGGGTGCTTACCTAGATTCATTTGCTGCAGCGCCCCAATTAATCATTACCGATGTTGCCTGCCCTGCATTTGTTGAATTTGTAGAACGAGGTGAAACTTCTGGGCCGGCCATCACAGAGATCGCTCGTCATTATCTACAACCCTTGATCGATGCTGATGTAGATACCTTGGTCTTAGGTTGCACTCACTATCCATTACTCACCGGCGTTATCTCCTATGTAATGGGGGATGGGGTCACCTTGGTCTCCAGCGCCGAGGAGACCGCTAAAGATTTGTATCGCACATTAGTTGAAAATGATCTGCTCAATGAATCTGGATCACCCACATATAAATTTATTGCGACGGGTGATACCGAATCATTTAGCAAACTGGCACGAAGATTTCTTGGTCCAGAAGTTCACAGCGTTGAAGGGGAAATTTAAATGAGCGCCCGCCTAGACAACCGTGGAGCCAGCGAGCTTCGTCCTATCTCTTTCAGCCGCAACTGGCTAAAAAATGCCGAGGGTTCGGTGCTAGTTGAATTTGGAAATACCCGCGTCCTTTGTGTTGCATCATTTACTCCAGGCGTTCCGCGATGGCTTACCGGGAAAGGTCAAGGGTGGGTTACTAGTGAATACGCCATGCTTCCTCGCGCTACTCATACCCGATCCGATCGCGAGAGCGTAAAGGGAAAACTAGGTGGACGTACTCAAGAGATCTCTCGTTTGGTGGGTCGTTCATTACGTGCGGTGGTAGATACTCACGCGCTAGGTGAGAACACCATCGTGATTGATTGCGATGTCTTGCAAGCAGATGGCGGAACTCGTACCGCGGCAATTACTGGCGCATACGTTGCGCTCGCCGATGCAATCTCGTGGGCGAAGGAAAAAGGACACATCATTGGAGATCGAAAACCATTGCGCCAGTCGGTTGCTGCGGTGAGCGTGGGAATTATTAAGGGTGTCCCGATGCTTGATCTCTGTTATGAAGAAGATGTTGATGCCGATACCGATATGAATATTGTCTGCACCGGCGATGGTAATTTTGTAGAAGTCCAAGGAACCGCAGAGGGTAATCCCTTTGATCGCACCCTACTCAATCAACTTTTAGATTTAGGTGTTGCAGGTTGTGCAGAACTCACCCGCCTACAAGCGGCAGCTCTGGCTTAACTGCACTGAAAGGATTGCTCCAAATGAGGTCCGAAAATTTTTCAGAGGTTAATCCTGTCAAAAAGATCGTCCTTGCAACTCGAAATCTGGGCAAGATCGAAGAATTTGAACGGATGCTGCAGGTCGCTGACCTCGATATCCAAGTCCTTGGATTACGTGATTTTCCGGATATGCCAGATGTGGAAGAGACCGGATCCACCTTCGCTGAAAATGCCCTCCTTAAGGCGCATCAGATATGCCATTACACGGGGTTACCTGCCCTGGCGGATGACAGTGGACTCTGCGTTGACGCACTAGATGGGGCTCCAGGAATATTTTCGGCACGTTGGGCGGGGGCCCATGGTGATGACAAGGCAAATCTGGAGAAGGTGCTTCGTGAGATTCAGGCAATTCCTAATCCCACCTATGGGGCGCGTTTTAGGTGCGCCGTCGTGTTAGCGCTTCCAGAAAATCACCCCTCAGGAGTTCACGAGGTAGTGCGGGAGGGTGAGATCATTGGTGAGATTGTTCTGACTCCACGAGGCACTAATGGATTTGGATACGACCCGATCTTTCAGCCCGCCGGCTACTCCCAGACCACGGCCGAATTACCCTCCGAGGTGAAGGATAAAATCAGCCATCGTGGCAGAGCGCTACAGGCGATACTTCCCGAGATTACTAACCTTTTATAAGAATTCTTCGCGCTTACTTTCGGGCCTCAAAGTATGTATCAATTACCCGATTGTTCAATTTATCTAAGGTACCATTTTGACATTAGCTCGACCCGTTCTGATCAGAGGCACGATCACATTTAACCGAGGAGTCACCCGTGGCAGTCAAGAAGACCGCTAAAAAGGCAGCCGCAAAGAAGGCGGTAGCAAAGAAGGCCCCCGCTAAGAAGGTTGCTGCAAAGAAGGCAACTGTTAAAAAAGCGGTAGCTAAGAAAGCGGTAGCTAAGAAGGCTCCTGCGAAGCGAGCCGCTGCTAAAAAGAGCGTCGCGCCAGAGGCCCCTACGCGTATTGTGATTCCTGCAGTATCGACCTTTACTCCCTCAAACGCGGTGGAACCCGCTCCATCCGTCGTCACAAGCGACTCGAAGCCACCGGCCCCTGTATCTAGCTCGGCTCCGACGACAGGTCCGACCCCGATTGAAAAATCTTCTTCTCGTGTAGTTCTCTGGGTAGTAGTCGGAGTAATCCTGATTGCCATATTGGTCGTCGCCCGCAATCACAAGGCTTCAAATGTATCTCCCACAACTACACCAACGCCTGTAGCAAGTGCGACAAGTACTCCATCGGATACTTCATCGCCAACCGAAATGACCACACCGTCTAATACTCCTAGCGCCGAGCCGACTCCAGCAACCACGCCTACTGTGGCGCCTGCCAGTGATCTAGCACCTATTGGAATCGTGGCGCACTACAACGCAACTGGTGCGACCATTTACTGGTACCCAGCAGATAAAAATAACGCTCCAACGACTTATAACGTTGAAGCTGCATCTGATGGCGGCGCCTTTAAGTTGATTGCCACAGTTCCAACAACTCAACTAACCCTCAACGTCACCGAAACCAGTAGCGATGGTTGGACCTCATTTAAGATCTCAGCCGTTTATGCCGATGGAAATACCGTTGCTGGAAAGGTCTTTGGTCTTCCAGGCCAATACAACTAGCCCGATAGATTTTTTCACGGTGCCTTGAGCGCTTCTAAAATAGCGCTTACGTAGACATTGCCACCTGCATCGCTCAGATGTACTCCATCTGGCGCGAAGTACTCCGGGTGTCCAGCCGAGATAGTGGCCCAATCAATTAAGTGGGCTTCTGGGTAATCTGCGATGACCTTCTGAATAAGAAGATTGTTGTCATCTCTCCAGCTGCGTGGAACGGCGGTATCCACCACAATCATCTTGGGTTGACTCTTGAGCAGATCGAAGAGAGTACGAACATCACTTTCGGTAAGGCGATTATTGTTTCCTAAATCAAAAATGACGGTGGAATTTTCTAGTCCGACGCGATCGTTCTGAACTACTTGGATCAATTCACCGATCTGTCTGCCCACACGAGCGTTTATCAGCGCAATGGGGAAGTGGTTCTGCAATTTGGCTCGGATACCAAGGATGATTGAATCACCCGTAACCCAGAGACCAAGCTTCGGTGTTGGCGTCGCCGATGGGCCCGGGACAGCCGTAGGTGATGCGGTCGGTTGGGTGCGAAGAACGACGGCGGTTTCTCTTGTGGGAGTTCGGGAGGCCTCATGGAGCGCGGTCCACGAGGCACCAGAGGTAGAGAGCAGAATGGCTGCTACACCAAACACGACCAACGTTTTCTCACGTCGTTGCGCAGAATGTGCGCGATATTTCATTCCGCGGAACCAATTTGAAAGTCGGCCACGACGGATAGGTATTTCAATCCAACGTAATGAGATATCGGCAAGTGCCACAACGACGAGAATTCTGGCGCAGTTGATAGCCCAATTGGCTCCAGCTAAATCTACATTTGGTCGGGTTACTTGGAAGATGACCCAGTGCCATAAATAGATGCCGTAGGAGCGTTGACCGATCCAAACTATGGGCTTTGAACTAAGTAGCGGTGAGAAGCGAGATGCTGGATGCACTAACGAGGTAAGGACGGCACAACCGAAGATCGCAGCAAGGGGAAAGGCGATTCGATAGAGGGCTGGATGAGATTCGTCAATGAAGAAGAAGGTACAGAGCAGACCCAGGAATCCAACCACGCCAATGCCATCGACAAAATCTTGTGCCCGTTGCGAGATATTTCTATCTAGATTTGTCGGTACCCAACTCACGGCCAGTGCGGCTCCTAGAAAGAGCCCGAGACTGTGAGTATCAGTTCCGAAGTAGATATGGCTGATTTGATTTGTGGAGCTGGCATCGACATGAAGGGAATATATAAAGAGAGCGAGACCAGAGATAAATGCTATGACGAGGGAACTTTGAACAACTCGTTTCTTTCCTAGATAGCGCAAGATGAGTAACAAAATAAGGGGCCATAAAATATAGAACTGAATTTCTACTCCGAGCGACCAGGTGTGCTGAAGGAGTGGAGGCCTGCCTACAGCCTGAAAATAATCCTGGTGGACCGCCACTAAATGCCAATTTTCGCTACCGGTTAGCACATAAGGGAGATCACTCAAGAAGCGATGTATGGCATCGGGTTTCCATGCAGCGATGATGAAAGTAGTACCAGCCACCATGAATAAAAGCGGTGGAGCCAGGCGTCGAATACGCGCCCAATAAAATTCGCGTAGATCTAATCCGCCTTTGCTCATAATCGAATCGAGCAAAAGGCGCGTGATGACATAGCCGCTGATTACAAAGAAGAGATCTACACCTAAAAATCCACCAGGTATCCAAGAGATTCCTAGGTGGTAAAGAATCACCGCCGTTACTGCAAGCGCGCGCAAACCATCAATGGGCGCAATATAGCGGGAGGGTTTTTCCGCCATTACTTATGCTTTGGAGCTTTTCCCACACTCTTGCGGGTTGCGGCAGGAGCTTTCTTGGCAGCCGGCTTCGCCGCCGTTGTTGATGCGGGACGGGTGAACTCTTTTTCCTTGGGGCGATGTTTCTCGTCGAGAGCCTCTTCTATTTGCAGACCGAGTGCGGCTAAACGTTCGAAGGCCGTTGAAATTCGAGCACGGCTCTGACGTATTCCCTCTTCGGCGGCGGCTAGCGCTTGATTATGAATCTTCTGCAATCGCTCAGATTCGCTCACCGCATCAGTCAGCCAACTCTTAAAGTTTGCGATATCAGTAGTTGCTTCGGTGATAACGCGATCTGCCTCTCGTTTAGCAGCCGATGTAATCGTGTTCGCCTCGCGATGCTTGGAATCGATCAAATCTTGTGCAGCTTTAGTTGCTTTAGCGATGGCCTCTCTCGCCTCTGTTTCAGCCGCCTCTAAATATTTCCGTCCGCGGCTCTCAGCGCTCTGAAGTGCGGCGCGAGCCTTGCTCTCGGCGGTCTCGGCTAATTGTTTGGCCGCTCTCTCTGCTTCAGTTAAGGCGCGTTCGGCAGTAGCGACGGCACGAGCCTCACGTGCTTGCGCAGTCTTAATCAAAGATGTTGCGGTCTCGGTAGCTAGAATTTCAAATTCCTCGCGGGTAAGACTTGTGATGTCCCGGCGAGCGCGAAGGTCTGCGAGTTCGGCTTCTAGCGCGCGAATTCGATCCAGCGTGCTTTGATTTGGTGTACCAGGCACTGCCGTTTTGACAGTTGGTTGACCTGATTGGACGTTTGCGGCTCCCGAGGAATTCGCTGTTTCATCTTTAAATCCGATCCAAGAGCGGAAATTCTTCTCGGCCATCTGGGGGGTCCTTCCGTCGGTGCGCTTATTCAATCATTGCCTACTCGACCTAGTGTCGTAAAGAGGCGCGATGCCAGCGCCTAAGACGACTGGTGCGGGAGGCGGGACTTGAACCCGCACGTCCGAAGACACAGGTTCCTAAGACCTGCGTGTCTGCCATTTCACCACTCCCGCTGGAGGGTAGATAAGCGGTAAGGGTACGGGTAGGTTAGGCCCAGTACCAAATGAGCCCAACTTGAATTTAGCCAGTACTCATAGAGGAGAGCCTGAAAATGTCTTTAACCCCGACCCCCGCCGATAAGTTCACCTTTGGTCTCTGGACCGTCGGATGGCAGGCTCGTGATCCCTTTGGTGATGCGACTCGCGCGCCACTTGATCCCGTCCGCTCTGTAAACGAGCTAGCGGCTCGCGGTGCATACGGCGTGACTTTCCACGACGATGACCTAATTCCATTTGGTAGCGATGATGCAGCACGAAACGGACATATTCATCGCTTTAAGAAGGCCTTGGAAGAGACCGGCATGAAGGTCCCTATGGCAACCACCAATCTCTTTAGTCATCCAATTTTTAAAGATGGTGCGCTAACTTCAAATGATCGCGATATCCGCCGCTTTGCGCTCGCGAAGGCGATGCGAAATATTGATCTAGCAGCTGAGTTAGGCGCTCAAATCTACGTCTGTTGGGGTGGACGTGAAGGGGCTGAGTCAGATGGTGCCAAGGATGCATATGTAGCACTTGAGCGCTATCGCGAGGGCTTTAACATCCTCGGTGGCTATGTAAAGGAGAAGGGCTATGACATCAAGTTTGCAATCGAGCCTAAGCCCAACGAGCCTCGCGGAGATATCTTCTTACCGACGATCGGTCACGCTCTAGCCTTCATTGAAACTCTTGATAATCCAGAGATGGTCGGTGTAAATCCAGAGGTCGGACATGAGCAGATGGCCGGACTTAACTTTGTTCACGGCATCGCCCAGGCGCTCTGGCAGGGGAAGTTATTCCACATCGATCTCAACGGTCAACACGGTCCTAAGTACGATCAAGATTTGGTATTTGGTCATGGTGATTTGAAGTCGGCATTCTTCCTAGTCGACCTGCTGGAGCGTTATAACTATCAAGGTCCAAAGCACTTTGATTACAAGCCTGCACGTACCGAAGATGATGCAGGAGTATGGGAATCAGCCAGCGCAAACATGCGCACCTACCTTGCCCTCAAAGAGCGCGCCATCGCATTCCGCAACGACCCACGGGTCATTGATGCGATGAAGGAATCGCGTATTGATCAGCTCGAGATTCCAACTTTGGCAGCCGGGGAGAGCTGGCGTGATCTGGCAGACCCATCATTTGATGTGGAACTCGCTGGAGCTCGCGGTTATGGCTACGAAAAGATTGATCAACTAGCACTTGAACATCTGATGGGTGTCAAGGAGTAGTTGTTAAGTTGAGATCAAAAAAAGGCGCCTCCCATGAGGCGCCTTTTTTATTTGGGATATGAGCGAGCGTTAATTGGCTACATTTGCGCCTTTGCGGGAGATGGCATCTACAGATGCAGAGACCAACAAGACTCCGCCAGTAACGAGATATTGAGTTCCTGGGCTAAAGCCCAAGAGTCCCATTCCATTGTTGATGATAGCGACGACGAGTCCACCGAGAATGGCATCGCGAAGTTTTCCCTTACCTCCGAACAATGAGGTTCCACCAATAACTGCTGCGCCCACTGCATAGAGCAGTGTGGTTCCGCCACCAGTCGTTGGTGAGATCGAGTTGGAGATGGAAGAGAAGAGCATTCCTGCAACCGCGGCAAGTCCAGAACAGAGCATGAAAGCTATGGTGCGCACTCGCCGAACGTTGATACCGGAGCGACGAGCTGCCTCTGCATTGCCACCAACTGCATACAAGTGGCGTCCAAATACAGTGCGATTGAGAAGGAAGGTTCCCGCAACCAAAATTGCAAGAAGCACGGGGACCACAATAGGGATTCCTTTGATACTGCTATTTGGCGGGTTTCCACGTTGCAGGTTGAGAACGTAGGTCAATCCAAGGCCAATGACTGTCAACGCTGCATTCTTGGCAACCCAAACTTTGAATAGTTCAGACTTAAGGTTTTTACGGCGGCGGTGAAGGATGCGATTGAGTCCCAGTCCAACATAGATAGCCACGCTGGCGATTGCGAAGATCCAACTAACAGTTGGAGTCAAGTTGTTGTTCTCAACTGCGATGATGAAGCGATCTTGGAGCAATATGGTTCCGCCATTACCAGCCATGAGCAAGAGGATTCCTTGGAAGGCTAAGAATGTAGAGAGCGTCACCACGAAGGATGGGATTCGTAGGCGTGCAACCAACGTGCCCATGAACCAACCAAGAGCTACTCCGACAATGATGCTTACCAGAAGGGCTGCGTACCACGGGAATTTATGATCATTGATCAGAAGAACCATGGTTGCACCGCAGACACCAGATGCGAAACCAGCAGATAGGTCAATCTCGCCGAGCAAGAGAACAAAGACCAGTCCCATTGCAATCACCATTACTGGTGTGGATTGGGTTATTAAGTTTGCAATGTTTCGGGCAGTTAAAAAGAATTGAGATGAGAAGGAGAAGACAAGTCCAAGTGTGACTAAGCCAAGGAGAGCGGGAAGAGCGCCAATATCGCCAGATTTAATCTTGGCTATATAGTCGGAGACAACTGTTTTAAGAGTCGCTTCTTCGGTTGCTGCGAGGCTATCTGTATTTACGCTCATGCTTTGGCTCCTACAATTCCTTCAGATTTTCCGGTCGTAATAAGTTCAACCACTTGGCTTGCCTTTACATTCTTCGATTCAACTTGAGCGGCCATCGTTCCTAAGTAAAGGGGAGCGATGTAGTCAGCGACTTCAAAGACATCATTAAGGTTGTGGCTGATTAAAATGACCGCCAACCCATTATCTGCCAATCTGCGAACCAATTTCAGAACTTGCTCAGTTTGAGCGACACCCAGAGCTGCCGTTGGCTCATCCAAGATAACCACTTTGGAATTCCATAAGACCGCGCGAGCGATAGCTACCGTCTGGCGTTGTCCACCAGAGAGTGATGAAACGGTCTGTCGGATAGATTTTACGGTTCTTACTGAAAGTCCATCTAAAGTCTTTGCGGCGAGCGACTCCATGTGAGTCTCATCTAGTACGACACCGGTTCTCTCTTCGCGTCCTAGGAACATGTTCTGAACGATGTCGAGGTTGTCGCAAAGCGCTAGATCCTGATACACAACTTCAATTCCTAAGTCAGTTGAATCTCGTGGGCCATGTATTTCGACCTTGTTACCCTCGAAGAAAATATCGCCAGATTCAGCGGTATAAATTCCTGCAATGCATTTGATAAGAGTACTCTTTCCTGCGCCATTATCACCTACTAGCGCGGTGACCTTTCCGGCGTATGCATCGAAATCAACATGCTTCAATACATGAACAGGTCCGAACGATTTATTTATGCCACGCAGTGAAAGAATAGGTTCGCTCACTTAATACTCCTGTCGAAGAAACTGAGGTTGCGCATAAGTTCTAAGGCGCCACTATAACTAAAAAAACTGGGCCGGAGATCTTATCTCCGGCCCAGTTTCACATCATTTACTGCTTGAAACTAACTGCTAAGAAGGTTTTAACCTTACTTAACGCCGTTAGCGGCACAAGCGGCTGCGCCAGCGATGGCGCAAATCTCAGCAGCTGTACGGAACTTGTCTGTAACAGTTACTTCGACGTTCTTCTTGGTGATTGTTGTTGGTGTCAAGAGAACTGATGGAACAACGCGTGCGCCATCCTTAACTGAACCGTTTGTAGCAGCCTTTGTTCCCTTAACCAATGAGATGGCAAGTGAAGCAGCAGCGTTAGCCTCTTGAGCGATTGGCTTGTAAACGGTGTTTGAAAGATCACCAGTCAAGATTGCTGCAAGACCAGCTGCTGATGCATCTTGTCCTGATACGCAAGTCTTGCCATTGAGGTTGTTCTTCTTAAGAACAGCTACAGCTGCAAGGCCAAGGCCTTCGTTAGCTGAAACTACAGCGTCAAGCTTGTTGCCTGCCTTTGTGAGCTGTTGTTCGAAGATTGTTCCTGCAAGGGTGTTATCCCAACCAGCAACAGACTTGTCATCAACAAGTGTTCCGCCAGTGGCCT
>CAIMNT010000054.1 GCA_903842855.1 uncultured Actinomycetes bacterium | reverse complement strand
TGAGTCAGCGACACCTTTCACCATATGGATTAACGCTCTGGAAGGGCTCTTGGTACCTAGTTGGACTTGATCTAGATAAAGGTGAGATAAGAGTCTTCAAAGTTTCGCGAATCACTTCGGATATAAAGTTTGAGAGCAAACCACAGTCTTTTCAGCTTCCCGCGGATTTCAAAATAGAAGACCACCTTCTTATGTTGACGCCTGAACCAACCACTCGCTTTGTTGCTCGCATCCGAGTAGGTACCTGCCAGAGTCTGCGATCTCAGGGAGAGGTCATCGGGGTAGATGGTGAATGGGATCGGTTAGAAATTTCACTGGGAAACAATTGGTTGGAACAATTTCTGTGGTTTGGCTCCGATCTTGTCCTTGAAGAGCCTGCCGAAAAAGTTGAAGAATTGCTAGATGTCCTACGGAGTAAGTTATGAATGAGAACGCTCTAGATCGAGTCTCACGAGCTCTCAATCTGATTCCCTTCATTCTTAATAATCAGGGGCTTTCGATTCAGCAATTAGCACAGCGTTTCAATTCGACTCCCGCGCAGATCTCAAAGGATCTCTCTCTACTTCATATGTGTGGTTTACCGGGCTATACCCATTTAGAACTTCTCAATATTGATTTCGAAGATCCTGAGCATGTTGCGGTAAATGATCCGCAAGTTCTTGACCAGCCTCGCTCACTTACCCAAATCGAAGCGCTTACCCTTGTTTTGGGATTGCAACTATTAGCAGAACTTGCAACACAAGAGAGCGAAAAATCTGCGATCACCGCTCTGAAAGAGCGAATCTCCAAACAGATTGGAGAAGAGATCTCAAATAGAGTCACGATTGCGGACGGAGTAAATGAATCTCCTTTAGCAAAAATTATCTCGGACGCTATCGCTGAAAGCAGATATTTATCGGTGCAGTACAACTCAGCGACGAGTGACACCATCACGACCCGGCAAATATTGCCGCTAGAGATTACCTACCGCGAAGGTTCAGGATATATTCATGCGTTCCAAGTGGATGCCAACGAACTTCGAACTTTTCGACTTGATCGAATTTTGAAATTAGAGGCGGGGGATTCAGATCCAGAATTTAAAGCCACTTTGACCCAAGAGAGATCCTTCGATGGTGCACTTGAGATAGAACTTGAGATGGGCCCAGATGGACTCTTCTTTATTGAAAAGCATAACGAAATTGTTACTTCAGCCCGCGAAGTTGGCGATAGATTTCTTATCTCCATCAAAGTTGGCTCAAATGAGTGGATAGCGCGCACTTTGCTGGCGTGGCCCACCAAAATCTCAGTTATCAGCCCGCCTGAACTTGTGCAATCCTTGCGTAATAGAACAAGCAACACCTTAGCCAATTACCAGTAAGATTACGCCACCTCGAGATTGGAATATAAATGGGAGACCTTAAGCCCTGGCACATCGTTATCGTCGTTCTTGTCTTCGTAGTTCTCTTTGGAGCAAAGCGACTTCCTGATTCTGCAAAGTCGGTTGCCAAGTCACTTCGTATCTTCAAGGATGAGCTAAAGACTCCAGATGAGAAGAAGACCGATGACGGTTCTTCTTCCACTCCTTCCAACTAGGAACTAGTCGGTGGCCACTGCTGATAGTGGTCGGATGTCGTTGCTGGAGCACTTTAGAGAGCTTCGAAAACGTACAGTCCGTTCTGCCCTATCAATTGCCATTTTTGGAACTCTGGGATGGGTCTTCTATTCCAAGATAGTCCGAATTCTCACGAAACCGGTCTGCGATCTATCGCGCGCTGCCTCAACTCCTCATCACTGCGGAGTTCTTTATATCGATGGCGTACTCGGACCGCTTAATCTGCAGATCTCGGTTGCGATTGTCTCAGGTGTGATACTGGCCTCGCCGATCTGGCTCTACCAACTTTGGGCCTTCGTAGCCCCTGCGCTCCATAAGCGAGAGAAGAAATATTCAATCCTCTTTATTGCAACAGCGACGCCATTCTTTGTTGCAGGCGCTGCATTGGCTTACTGGATTCTTCCTTTGGCAATTAAGGTGCTCTTAGGTTTTACTCCTACAACGCTCACCAACCTCATTAAATTTAGTGACTACCTCACATTCGTTCTGCATCTAATTCTTGTCTTTGGTTTAGCCTTCGAACTTCCCGTTTTTTTGGTGGCACTCAATTTTGCTGGGGTTCTCTCCGGAAAGCGGATCCTTAAACCTTGGAGAATCGCCGTCTTTGGAATCACCTTGTTCTCGGCGACTTTTGTTCCAACCAGCGATCCCTTCACCATGGGCGTGCTGGCACTGCCATTAGTCGGTTTCTACTTCGCCGCTGGCGGTATTGCGCTTCTCAATGACCGTCGCCGGGCTTCTAAGATCGTAGAGTGAAAGCGCTAATAGCCATCAACCCGAAATCGGGTGGCGGCAAGGGTGCTAGTGCTGGAGCGAAGGTTCGTTCTTTTTATTCCAAAAGTGATGTGGAAGCCACCTTCGTAGAAGGGAATTCAAAGGAAGAGACTCTGGCTCAATTAGAGGCGCTCTGCCAAGTGAGTAATTTTGATCTCTTTATATGCGTCGGCGGCGATGGTTTTATCCACGATATCTTGCCTATTGTTATCAAGTACGAGATGCCCTTGCTCGTTGTACCTGCCGGGACTGGAAATGACTTTGCCAGGACTCTGGGGTTATTTGGCGCCAAATTAGAACTTCTGCTTACCCTTCCAGAGGTAGCCACCCCTAAGCAGATTGATCTTGGATGGGTGAACCATTCAGGCAAAAGCTCTCCCTTTGTTCAGATCCTCAGCACCGGTTTTGACTCAGTCGTTAATGAACGCGCCAATAATTTCAAAATTGTTAAGGGAAGCATCAAGTATGTAGTTGCGGTACTTCTCGAAGTTTGGAGATTCAGAGCTATAAATTTCGAGATCACAGTTGACGATAAGCAGATCAAGCAGAAAGCCATGCTCGTCTGCGTGGCAAATGGGAAGAGTTATGGTGGGGGAATGAAGATCGTCCCTCAGGCTCGCAACGATGACGGCCTTCTTATTGTCATGGTGGTAGATCGAGTAAATGCCTTGCGCTTGCTTGCGGTCTTTCCACGAGTTTTCTTCGGAACACATATCAACCACCCCAAGGTTCACTTCTATTCAGGAGTTGAGATCAAGATTGCCGGCAAGACCCAGGCTTATGCCGACGGTGAGCGGATCTGTGAACTGCCGATCGTGATCACCTTGGCAGAGCGTGGAATCAAGGTCTACACCCTGTGAGTACTCCCGCCGAGAGATTTGCCGCAGCTAAATTACGCAATTCGTATAAGGCGACGAATGAATTTGCGGCAAAGTTTGATTTTCCGTTAGATGATTTTCAGATCAGCGGTTGCCACTCTTTGGAATCAGGCAGGGGAGTGCTCGTTGCCGCCCCAACCGGTGCGGGAAAGACTGTTGTGGGTGAATTTGCCGCCTTTTTAGCGATGTCTCAAGGCAAGAAGTGTTTCTACACCGCCCCCATTAAGGCGCTTTCAAATCAAAAATTTGCCGATTTCAAAGAGATGTTTGGTGAATCCAATGTCGGCTTGCTGACCGGAGACACCAGTATTAACTCCGAGGCAAATATCGTGGTCATGACCACGGAAGTGCTTAGGAACATGATTTATTCTGATTCTCGCACTTTGGCCAACTTGCAATTTGTGGTGATGGATGAAGTTCACTATTTGGCGGATAAATTTCGCGGCGCAGTGTGGGAGGAGATCTTGATTCACCTGCCTGAGACCACGCAGGTCGCCTCTCTATCTGCCACAGTATCCAACGCGGAGGAGTTTGGAGATTGGCTCAATGAGGTACGAGGAAATACCGATGTCATCGTCTCGGAGAACCGCCCCGTTCCGCTGTACCAGCACGTTCTCTTCAATAACCGCCTCCTGGATCTTTTCGTAGATGATGGGCGTGTTAATCCAGAGATTGTGCGGCTGGAGAAAGAGAGTTATCGAAGCGTTCGCACCGGAGCCGGCGGACATAAGGGGAGAAACTCTGGATGGAATGATCGCGGTCCTAATATCAAACAGTTAAGCCGTCCCGATGTCATCGAGAAGCTCGATCGCGAGGGGCTATTACCCGCCATCACCTTTATCTTTTCTCGCAATGCTTGTACCGCAGCGGTACACCAATGCCTTGTAGCCGGAATCCGCCTCACCAACGCCGCCGAGCGCAGCGAGATCCGCGAGATAGTTTTCCGCGCCACCTCCAAGATTCCCGAGGAGGATTTGGTCGTTCTTGGGTTTTCAGAGTGGCTCGATGGTCTTGAGCGAGGGATCGCGGCGCACCATGCGGGTCTCTTGCCCTCCTTTAAGGAGACAGTTGAGGAGCTCTTTCAGCGTGGACTCGTCAAATGTGTCTTTGCCACAGAAACACTGGCTCTGGGTATCAACATGCCAGCTCGAACCGTTGTCTTAGAAAAATTGGTTAAATGGAACGGTGAAGCCCATGTGGCTATTAGTCCGGGGGAGTTCACACAACTTACGGGTCGTGCTGGTCGACGGGGCATCGACGTTGAAGGCAATGCTGTAATTTTATGGAGCAAGGAGATCGATTCTGGATCAGTTGCAGGTCTAGCATCGACTCGAACATATCCGCTCAAAAGTAGTTTCAAGCCAACGTATAACATGACGATAAATTTAATTCAGAGATTTGGAAGCACGATCGCGCGCGAATCTTTAGAGTCATCTTTTGCACAGTACCAAGCAGATAAAGCAGTTGTCGGGTTGGCCAGACAAATTAAACGCAATCAAACCGCCATCTCTGAACTTCGCGAAACCATGGTCTGTCATGCCGGAGACTTTGAAGAGTATGCAGAGATTCGCTCGGAGATTAAAGCGATCGAAAAATCCGTTGCTAAGTTAACTAAGGCCAAGAGAATTCTGGCGGAAGATGAATTAGTCGCGGCACGGAAAGCTTTGCGCTCACATCCATGCCACTCGTGTGGAGATAGAGAGTCGCACTCACGGGTCGCAGAACGTGTTGACCGCCTTGTTCGAGAGACTCGTGGCTTGGAAGAGCGAGTGAGCACTCGAACTGATCTAATAGCCAAGCGCTTTGATCGAGTTCAAGTTATGTTGGAACGCTGCGGGTATCTTAAGAATGGTGCCATTACTGAGTGGGGAACACTCCTCGCCAAGATTCACGGTGAGACTGATCTTTTGATCGCTGAACTAATCAAACGTGGGAGTTTTGACACACTTGACGGTCCAGAGATGGTCTCTGTGCTTTCAGCCCTCGTCTTTGAGGCAAGACGCGATGAGTCTCCAAAAATTCCTAAGGGTGCTGTCGAAGAATCGCTTAACGATTTAATCCACCAATGGTCAATTATCCATAGCCATGAAATTGAAATTGGACTTGAGCCGATGCGCGAGCCGGATCTAGCCTTTTGTTGGGCTTCCTATCGTTGGGCAAGTGGTCACTCATTGGCGGCGATCTTGCGTGGCACTGAACTTACTGTCGGCGATTTTGTTCGATCTATGAAGCAGATCATTGACTTATTGCGTCAGATTGGAAATGCATCTCCACATCTCTCACAGACCGTTGAGACCGCACTTCGAAGAATTGACCGAGGGATAATTTCATATGCAGGGATTGTTGGATGACACTTCTACTCTTAGATAGCGCATCGCTCTGGTATCGCGCCTATTATGGAATGCCAGATACGCTCCTATCGCCATCGGGAGAACCGGTTAATGCAATTCGTGGCTACTTAGATATGTCGGCACGACTTATTTCACAATATCAACCTTCACGCCTAGTTGCTTGCTTAGAAGGAGATTGGCGTCCTAGTTGGCGGGTTGAATTATTTCCCGGTTATAAAGCTAACCGCGTTGATGAATCAGGTGAAGAGGAAGAGCCAGATACGTTAGGACCGCAAATTCCCATCCTCTTGGATATTTTGGAGGCACTAGGAATTCCAATGCTCGGGGTTGATGACTATGAGGCCGATGACATCATGGCCACCTTCAGCGTTAAGGAGCGCGGTCCAACGTATGTCGCAACCGGGGATCGCGATCTCTTCCAACTCGTTGATGATAAGCGACGTGTAAAGATTGTTTATCTTGCAAAGGGCATCTCAAATCACGATCTCGTCGATAGGGCATGGATCAAAGCCAAGTATGGAATTCCGGGGGAGAGGTACGCGCTATTCGCGATGAGTCGTGGAGATGCATCGGATGGGTTACCTGGAGTTCGCGGAATTGGTGAAAAAGGTGCTGCGCTTATCGCAAATAATTTTGAAACGATTGAAGAGGCGCTGGCAGCGGCACATACGAATGACGAGAGATTAACTTCAGCGTTGCGCAAGAAATTGATTGAAGGTAGTGATTACGTTGCAATTGCCCCAAAGCTGGTGCATTGCGCCCTTGATGTACCAATTCCGCCTATGTCGATCGACCTTCCTAAGCGGCCTGCCGACATGTCAAAGATCTGGCAATATAAAGAGGATTACGGACTAGGTGCATCTATCGATCGAATGATTGCGGCTCTCAATTGGTAGCTTCCGAAATCCTCGTCGTCATTCCCACTTATAACGAGGCAGCGAATCTCAATGATGTAATTCAGAGAATCAGAGCATCTGCGCTAGATGTCGACATTTTGATTGTGGATGACAACTCGCCGGATGGCACAGGAGACATCGCTGATTCACTCGCTGATCCCAAAACATTTGTCTTACACCGCGCCAATAAAGGTGGACTTGGACCAGCTTATTTAGCTGGATTCTCCTGGGGGCGAGATCGCGGATATCTATACTTTGTAGAGATGGATGCCGATGGAAGTCATCAACCTGAGGAGCTACCAAGGATGCTGCAGCAAAGAAATGGTGCCGATCTGGTCCTAGGGACTCGATGGATGCCAGGTGGTCAGGTACATAATTGGCCAATCTCTAGAAGGCTCATCTCTCAATTTGGGACACGATATGCCTCCGTGGCACTTGGCTTACCCTTTAGAGACTTAACGAGTGGCTATCGCCTTCTTAGTCGTCAATTAATTGACGACATTTTTCAATCCAAAGTGACGACTATTGGTTACGGATTTCAGATAGAGGTCGTGAGCGTCGCTGCAAAACGCCATCGCAAGATCATTGAAGTTCCAATAACCTTTGTAGAGAGAGTTGCCGGAAGCTCGAAGATGAGCCGAAAGATAGTCTTTGAAGCCTGGCAGAAGACAACCTTGTGGGGTTTCCAACGTATCGTTTTTCACCGATAATCTACATTATGTAAAGTAAAAAGAATCCGACCCTGATTAAGCGTTAAACCACAAAGGAGATTTCGCTCCACTCCTCTGGCAAATGAGTGTCATAGACGCCGTGAGAACGTAGTGAACTCGCTGGATGTGGAGAGATCTCTCTCCCATTGACAATCTTCTTCTGAAAGCGTCCGAGAAAGATCTTCCAAATATCGCCGTCTTGAGGTGGCAAACTTCGCCCATCAGCCAGGTAGACCAGACTCTCCCATGGGATTGCAATCTCTAGGCTCCAACCCTCATCTAGGTCCGAGAGGTCATTAAGAGTGCCCTGGAGGCTTACAGCGGTCTTTAAGCCCGGAAGATCGTAGTTTCTAAAGGCCCATCTCGTGCCCCTCGGATGAGTTCCCTTCCAAAAAGAGGCTCCAGAGCGGTCATAGTCCCCGCCAAAGGTATAGACATCAGGGTGGCTAATATCGAAGGTTTCGGGCGGGAATTTAGTGCCTTTACTGAAAGCATCTCGCCAGATGAAGAAGACCTCATTAACGGTATTGAGGGCATTTACCTCAAGCTCGTAGTACGCATCCCGGCCATCGATGAAGAGTTCTAGGTCATTCTCCAGAAAGATCAACGAGTCTCGCTCCGTCAGACTCGCCTGGAGATCGGGCTCCTCGGCCTGGAAAGCGACATAGAGGTGGGTCTCACTCCACAGGATGGCGCTGCGAGTAGTGAACTCTGCCTGCTCCCCCGATGCCATATCGACAAAAGGCGCGCTCCATGTGGCTTGCTGCCAAATCTCTTTGGTCACAACTCCATCAACAGAGAAGTCGTGGTCAATCTTCTTGG
>CAIMNT010000053.1 GCA_903842855.1 uncultured Actinomycetes bacterium | reverse complement strand
TCTTTTGGGCAGCACTTTCTGCAGCGCGATCTACAACCGCGAGCTCTGAATTAGTGGCGTCCATGACGGCCAAGGCTACTCCCACAGGGTGAGAACCGCCTGAGCGTGGCCTTTATTCCCAATCCGGTGATGCCTAATTAAAAGAGCGTCTCAGGTTCGCCCAATTCGATCGGTTCGATAAGGGATGCCCCATTGTTTACCGTTGAATTCACTCGAGATGAGACTGGGTAGGCGGAAAGTCCAAGGGCTGGCTCCTCTAATTGCATAAGCGCCCGAATCTGGTGGGTGAGAACCACATCCGGATCTAGCCACTCACTCCAGCGATCACGGGGCAAGAAGGTTGGCATGCGGTGGTGAACCGTCGCCAAGAAATCAACTGCGGGACGAGTGATGATCGCCGCACTCTCCTGATAGCTGCCATCTGGCGTGCGCCACCTATCCCAGATTCCCGCGAAGGCAATAAGCCCTGTTCCGTGAATGAAAAATGGTTGCTTTGTTGAGTATGGCCCAAGTTCCGTCGCCCATTCGTAATAACCGGTGGCTGGAATCAAACAGCGTCGTGAATGAAGCGCACTTCTAAATGTGGGCTTCTCATGCACCGTCTCAGTTCGAGCGTTTATTGCTTGCGACTGCGAGCGCAATGCATCCTGCGGATTATCAGACCACGGTGCGATTAACCCCCACGAAACCGTCGCGAGCTCTCGCCTACCTTCGCGGTTATCACGGACGATATAGATCTCACGCGTCGGTGTGATGTTCCAATCTGCGGGCAAGATGGGACCGGCGTAATCTGTCGATATCTCGAAGGCATCCATCAGCTCATCTTGGCTAGCGTTGAGAGCATAACGACCGCACATGAGCGTAAAGGTATCTCAGGTAGGCTTGCGATATGACGAATCTCTGGCCCGCTCCCTACCGAGGAAACTCTCCGGTTGAGGCGACCTTGACGATTCCAGGCTCTAAATCGGTTACAAATCGCGCGCTGATCTTGGCCGCTCTCTGTGGTTCACCTTCCACTCTTCGCCGCCCTTTGCACTCCCGTGACTCCGCGCTCATGATCGCCGGCCTCAAAGCTATTGGGGTTGGTATTCAAGAAGAGGCCAATGGCGACCTCACCATCACCCCCGGCACGTTGTATGGACCTGCCTCCATCGATGTCGGGAATGCCGGCACTGTGATGCGCTTTCTGCCCCCGGTCGCTGCTATGGCCAAAGGGATCATCCATTTTGATGGAGATACCCGCTCTCATGAACGTCCGCTAGGACCTGTTATCAAGGCCTTGGAGTCATTAGGTGTCAGCATTGAGCACGGCTCGCGCTACTCGCTGCCCATGACCATCAACGCTAACGGCCAACTCAGAGGTGGCACCGTTGAAGTAGATGCCACGCTATCGAGCCAATTTATATCGGCTCTCTTACTGGTGGCCCCTGCTACAAAAGAGGGAATCACCGTTAGACATGTGGGTACTTCACTTCCTTCTCTCCCCCACATTGAAATGACGATCGCCATGTTGCGCGAAAAGGGGGTTGAGGTAATTGTTGGCGAGAACGAATGGATTGTTAAACCGAGCTTGATGTACGGCTCAGATCAAGTCATTGAACCAGATCTTTCGAACGCCGCTCCTTTTATGGGGGCGGCAATGATTAGCGGTGGAACAGTGGTCATTCGCGATTGGCCGCACTCCACGACTCAGCCTGGAGATGAATTGCGCGCCATCTTCACGCAGATGGGGGCGCATATCGAATTTCGTGGAGACGATTTAGCTATTACTGGCGATCAAATCCACGGGATTGATATTGATTTGCACGATGTCGGTGAACTAACTCCCTCAATCGCAGCCCTCTGTGTCTTCGCCGATGCGCCTTCCTACCTTCATGGCATTGCGCATCTTCGTACCCACGAAACGGATCGCCTGACAGCTCTTGCCACTGAGATTAACAATTTAGGCGGCGAGGTTATTGAAGAACCTGACGCCCTGCGCATTATTCCGCGCCCGCTACATGGCGGTCTCTTCCACACTTACGATGATCATCGCTTGGCAACTGCTGGAGCCATGATTGGTCTGCGAGTACCTGGTGTCGAAGTCGAAAATATTGAGACAACTCGCAAAACACTCCCCGATTTCCCGGCGGCCTGGAGTGAACTCTTGAACGGAAATCAATGACCGCTCGCGAACTAGATGAAGATGATGTTCGGATCCGTCCGAAGCGCTCTTCTCGTCCGCGAACTAAAGATCGCCCTGATTACTCACAGGCAGAGTTAGCTCGAATTATCGCGGTAGACCGCGGTCGCAGCACCGCCCTGATTGAGGCGAGTGGAGTACTTGTTACCGCTATGAAGGCCCGCGAACTCGGCAAAAAATCGGTTGTTGTTGGAGATATCGTAAGAATCGTCGGAGATATTTCGGGCAAGGTAGACACTCTTGCTCGCATTGTTGCAGTCGAGCCGCGTATAAATGAACTCACGCGCACCGTGGAAGATGACGCTGGCATGGAGCGCATGATCGTCTCGAACGTGGATCAACTCGGCATTGTTCTAGCTGC
>CAIMNT010000052.1 GCA_903842855.1 uncultured Actinomycetes bacterium | reverse complement strand
CGCACCTGGTGTGGCTGGGTACGCATGCCATGGACATCGGCGCGCTGACCATGTTTCTATACTGCTGGCGCGAGCGCGAGGCCACGCTGCGCATCTTCGAGGCGGTCAGCGGACAGCGCATGATGACCAGCTACTTCCGCATTGGAGGCCTTGCGCTGGAACCGCCGATGGGATTCTATGAGTCGATCCAGACGTTCCTGGACAGCATGCCCGCTCACATCGACCAGTACGAAAATCTACTTACCGGCAATCCAATATGGATGGGACGGCTGAAGGGCGTGGGAACGCTCTCAGCGGCGGACGCGATTGCACTGGGAGTGACCGGACCTCCGCTGCGCGCCAGTGGCGTGGACTGGGACCTGCGCCGCGATATGCCCTACTCCGGTTACGAAAGGTTCAAGTTTGATGTGCCAGTGAGCAACGTCGGCGATGTGTGGGCACGCTACACCGTGCGCATGTTGGAGATGCGCGAGAGTGTAAAGATTTGCCTGCAGGCGATGGGCATGCTGAAGGGAATGACCGGGCCGATTGTGGCCGACGCGCCCAAGATCGTGCTGCCCAACCGCGAGAAGATGAAGACCGAGATGGAGGCTCTGATCCATCACTTCAAGATTTCCACTGAGGGATTCCGCGTACCTGCAGGCCAGGTCTATTCGACCGTTGAATCACCGCGTGGTGAGACCGGAGTTCATCTCATCTCCGATGGTGGAACGCATCCATATCGGGTGCACTTCCGGGAACCTTCCTTTAACAATCTGCAATCTTTATCAGCAATGTGCGAAGGCAGCATGATCGCCGATGTCGTTGCAGCCGTTGCATCAATAGATCCAGTGATGGGTGGGGTTGACCGCTAATGTCCTTTACAACAGATGAGCTCGCCGTGATGGATAGCATCATTGCGCGCTACCCGAAAAGCCGATCGGCGATCATGCCACTTTTGCACTACGTGCAATCTATTGATGGTTATGTAACAGCGCGCGGAATTGAAACGATCGCCGAAAAATTAAATCTTGCTACTGCAGAAGTCACCGCGGTCTCTACCTTTTATACCCAATACAAGAGCGAACCGGTTGGCGAGTATCACGTGGGAATTTGCACAAATACTTTGTGCGCGATTATGGGCGGGGATGCAATTTACGATTCGGTCTGTGATCACCTCGGAATTAAAAAGGACCAGACAACGGCAGATGGCAAAATCTCACTCGAGCGCATTGAGTGCAATGCAGCTTGCGATTACGCACCTGTCGTTATGGTCAACTGGGAGTTTTACGACAATCAGACTCCATCCTCCGTTAAAGAGTTAGTCGATGCTGCTCGTAGCGGGAACCCACCAGCACCTACACGCGGACCTAAGAAGTTGCGCACCTGGAAAGAGAATTCCGCGGTTCTTGCTGGGCTCTCCGATGGTCTGGCCGACGAGGGAGTACAAGCCGGGGAAGCAACTTTGCTTGGATTGAATATTGCAAAGTCGCAGGGAAGCAAATGAGCAGATTAACGCCGGTACTTTCAGCGCATTGGGACGAGGCAGACTCCTTTACTATCGCGGGTTACAAACGCCACGGCGGATATGACGCGCTGGCCAAGGCACTTAAATCAACCCCCGACGAGGTCATTGCACTTATAAAAGAGTCTGGTCTGCGCGGTCGTGGTGGTGCTGGATTCCCAACTGGAAACAAGTGGAGTTTTATCCCGCAAGGAGACAACAAGGCTCACTACCTAGTTGTTAACGCCGATGAATCTGAACCAGGCACTTGTAAAGATATGCCTCTGCTTCTAGCCAATCCTCACTCACTCATTGAGGGCATCATTATTGGTTCTTATGCAATTCGCGCTAACCATTCCTTGATCTACTTACGTGGTGAGGTTGTGCACGTTTATCGCAGAGTTCAAAAGGCGATCGAAGATGCATATGCGGCTGGTTTACTTGGAAAGAATATTTTGGGAAGCGGTTTTGATTTAGAGCTGACCTTGCACGCTGGAGCCGGTGCATATATCTGTGGCGAAGAGACCGCGCTTCTTGACTCTCTCGAGGGCTTCCGCGGCCAACCACGTCTACGTCCACCGTTTCCTGCGATCGCGGGTCTGTACGCCATGCCAACTGTTGTGAACAATGTGGAGTCGATTGCATCTGTTCCATCGATCATTAGCAACGGCGTTGAGTGGTTCCAGGCAATGGGTACCGAGAAGAGCAAGGGATACACCTTGTATTCCCTCTCTGGCCACGTTGCCAACCCTGGCCAATTCGAGGCACCTTTGGGAATCACGCTGCGTGAGATCCTGGAGCT
>CAIMNT010000051.1 GCA_903842855.1 uncultured Actinomycetes bacterium | reverse complement strand
TGCTTCTGATGAATCAACGATCATTGAAAGTAACCTTTTAAGGTCGGAGAGAGATTTGCGATAATTGCTTCAGCAGTTGCGTGATCTTCAGGAGTATCACCAGTGCGCACAACCTCAATGTAACACTTAACCTTTGGCTCAGTTCCGCTCGGGCGAATGATTACCCGAATACCTTCTTCGAGGTAGAAACGCACTCCATCTGTGGGTGGTAAATCTCCCGAAGGATTAAGCAGGTCATCAAATCGTTCTACTTTATATCCGGCAATCTCTGTTGGGACTGCAGTTCGAATGGAATTAAGAACGCGAGATATATTGTGAAGATCAGCTACACGAATTGAAATCTGAATCGTCTTATGAAAACCATATTTTTCACGAATCTTCTTAAGGTATTGAGAGATGCTCGAACCTTGAGATTTAAGTTCACCCGCTATACGAGCCAGGGCAATTGCGGCTGAGACGCCATCCTTATCGTTTACAGTCTGGGGGTCGACGCTATAGCCAATCGCTTCTTCGTAGCCAAAGCCCAAGTTCTCCAGCTTTGCCAGCCATTTAAATCCGGTGAGTGTTTCGTGGAATTCAATCCCATGATAGTTAGCAATTTTGCTCAGAAGAGAGGATGAGACGATCGAATTTGCAAAGCATCTCTCGCGATACTTCTCTGGAGAGTTACTCGCTAAATACTCACCAAAGAGCGCGCCGAGTTCATCACCGCTCAGCATTCTCCAGGTACCGCCATCATTGATGGCAGCTGCACATCTATCGGCATCTGGATCGTTTGCTATAACAACATCGCCATCGTGCTCACGCGCCACGACCAATGAGAGATCAATTGCGCCAGGCTCTTCTGGATTGGGGAAAGCTACCGTTGGAAAATCAGGATCTGGATCGGTCTGTGCCTTAACCAAAATTGGATCTGCATATGCGGCCTTTGCGAATACCTTTTGAACGGTCTCAGTACCGACTCCATGCATCGCGGTGTAGATGGCGCGAACTGGATATACATCCGGCGCGATAAGTGCGGTGCGGGCGACGTAACGATCTAAAACATCATCATTCAAAATTTCCCAAACATCCGCGCGCGTAAGTTCGTGATTCTGAGTGGCAATATGCGCTGAAATTTGCTCATCCGCAGGAGAGACGATCTGAGAGGCGTTGTAGTTGATTCCATCAACCACTCCCCCTAGATAAACCTTGTAACCATTATCTTGCGGTGGATTGTGACTTGCAGTCACCATAATTCCGCAATCAACGTTGAGATCGCGGACGGCGTAAGCCAAGACTGGAGTTGGGAGTGGACGCGGAAGAACGTAAACCTTCATTCCCGCTCCACTAAATATCGCTGCGCTTTCAAATGTGAAATCTTCTGAACCGTACCTCGCATCTCGACCAATGACGACTGATGAAAGTCCGCGCTCTTTCATATAGGCAGCAATTCCCGCGGCTGCCCGTGCCACAACTGCCCGATTCATCCGAGAGGGACCAGGGCCAATAGGTCCACGTAAACCAGCGGTACCAAATTGCAGGAATCCAGAGAATGCAGATTTCAGCTCA
>CAIMNT010000050.1 GCA_903842855.1 uncultured Actinomycetes bacterium | reverse complement strand
CCCCATGAGTTGGCGCGAGATATCGGGATCTGCTCCCAAGATATTCCTGCTGGGACCGCTATGACCCTGGCCGAACTACGGGACTCTAGTGGCGCATTGGTCGTTTCCGGGGTATTTAAGGCCACTGCCTACTAAGAGTTATGAGGCCGTTATTTCCGGCCCCAATGGCGCTATCCCCGAACTTAAGTTATGGGTTTGTTATCAAAATTTCCTTGTAAAAGCCCCTGCCCGGGGTTAGGTTCTCCTTGTCTCCCCTGTGCAGGTGGGGTCGTTTTTCAATAACTTCTGCTGAAGAGAATAGGAAAAACATGAAAGAGATCATTACCGAGAACGAAGTTTCACGTCGTTCCGTACTTAAGGGTGCCGCTGCTGGTGCAGCTGCGCTAACCGTTGGTGGCGTTGGTGCCTCAACCCTCGGTGCAGCCGCTGCTAACGCTGATACATTCAACGTCAGCTTCGGTTCCAACAACTCGAACGGCCCTGGCCCAGAGCAAGATGCTGCTTGGACAGCCGCTGCAAAGGCAAAGGGAATCAACGTTGCACTTAACGTTGTAGATCACAACAACTTCCAGAACAACATCAACTCATACTTGCAAGGTACTCCAGATAACGCTTTCGACTGGTTCTCTGGTTACCGCATGCAGTTCTTCGCTCAAAAGGGTCTTCTCACCCCAATTGATGATGTTTGGAAGGTAATCGGAAAAGACTTCACAGCAGGTTTTGCTGGTGGAGCAACTGGTCTGGATGGCAAGAAGTACCTCGTGCCAACTGACTGGTATCCATGGGCTATTCACTATCGCAAGTCAGTCTGGAAGAAGGCTGGAGTTAACCCAGCTTCCATCAAGACAATCGCTGACTTGATCAACGCATGTAAGGTATTTAAGGCAAAGGGTTACACACCTATCGCTCAAGCCGCTAAGGGTGGCTGGGAGCCAATGGGTGTCTTCGACATCATTAACATGCGTACCAATGGCTACAAGTTCCACATCGATCTAACAGCTGGTCGTGTTCTATGGACTGATCCTCGCGTTCAGAAGACGTTTGCTAACTTCACCGCGCTTCGTCCTTACATGAGCACTCACCCACTTGATCTTGGCGATCAGGATGCTGGCAAGCTTGTCATCCAGAAGAAGGCTGCCATGATCATCATGGGATCATTCACCAGTGGACTCTATCCAAAGGCTGATTACCCAGATCTAGCGCTGATTCCATTCCCAATTATCGATCCTGCAAATGGAACAGACTCTATCGATGCTCCTATCGATGGTGTCTTGGCTTCAACTTCAGCCTCCTCCAACATGCCTGCAACCAACGCACTCCTCGAGTTCATTGGTGGAACCGATTACTCTGGAATCATCCAAGCAATCTCACCAACCTTGTTTGCTAACAAGTATGCAACCGTTCCTGGAGATCCATTCGTCCAGTCACAGGTGAAGTTGGTTCAGAGCACCAAGCACGTTGCTCAGTACTTCGACCGTGATTCCCGTCCAGACTTTGCCGGACCAATTTTCGGTCCAGCACTTGCAAAGTACTTGACCGGCGGAGATCCAAAGTCGATTGCAAAAGACCTCGCAGCACAATGGGCTGCGTTGCCTCCTGCCTAATCAGGAGAAGTTCAGTACTAATAGGGAGTTCCGCTGGCGAGTTTTCTCGCCAGCGGAAATTCCCATTTCATGAGAAGTAGTAATGAACGAGATAAGGACCGAATAATTGACCAGCGTTATAGATCAACCTGCGGCAGCGGCCCTACCTGCCAAGAAGAAGAAAAAAAAGGGCTCCCATAATTTTAGTGGAAGCGACCGCGCAACCCTTGGCGCTTTCGTCGGACTTCCAACATTGCTCCACGTTCTCTTTGTTTGGGTTCCGGCCGTGTGCACCATCTTGCTCTCCTTTACCTTTTGGGATGGCATCGGCGGCTTAAAAAATATCAAGTGGGTTGGTTTTACAAACTACCGTCAAATTTTTACTCTCGACGAAAATCTTCCCGTCGCTCTTAGAAATAATATTTTGTGGCTCGCGGTCTTCGCCTTCATTGCGACTCCTCTAGGAATTCTTCTCGCTTATTACATCGATAAGAACTTAAAGGGCACGCAGCTATACCAAACCTCTTTCTACCTTCCACTTGTAATTTCGCTTGCGGTTACTGGAATTATTTGGGATAACGTTTTTCGTACAGATGGAGTTCTCAATTCCATTCTAGGTAACACCAATCCCGATACTGCGGTTTCTTGGTTGGGTGATCCGCACAAAAATATTTGGGTAGTTCTTTTTATTGCCTCGTGGAGACATATTGGTTACATCATGCTGCTCTACTTAGCAGGAATGAAGTCAGTTGATCCATCGCTACGTGAAGCTTCAGCTATCGATGGCGCCACAGAGTGGTACACCTTCCGTCGAGTAATTATTCCCTCACTACGCCCTGTAAACGTAATCATCGTCGTGGTTACCATTATTGAGTCGCTTCGAGCTTTCGACTTGGTATTCATTCTGAACCGAGGGACCAATGGCCTGCAGACACTCGGCGTCTTGGTTTATGACAATATCCAAGGAGAATCGACTCGCATAGGTTGGGGTTCTGCTTACGCAACGCTGCTCTTCATTATTTGCTTGGGTCCAATCATGGTTTACCTCTATCAAAACTTCAGTAAAGGAAATGACTAAATGGTTACCGGTGAAAAGAGCAAGACCGGACAACGGATTGCAATTGCTGTGCTATCAGTATTTTCACTTATTTGGGTCGCTCCAATTGCATTCACCATTCTTCAATCATTCCGACCATTTTCGGATGTCGTTGAAAAAGGTGTGATGTCGTGGCCAAACCATTTAACATTTGACAACTACATCCATGCCTTTGTGCAATCTCGGATGTGGCTCTTCTTCCTTAACTCGGTTGAGGTTGCGATTCCTGCGGTAGTAATTACACTCTTTTTGGCATCTATGATCGCCTTCGTTTTGAGTCGATACGATTCAAAAGCCAGCGTTCCGCTCCTGATGCTCTTTACCGCAGGTAATCTGCTCCCACCCCAACTGCTATTTATCCCGATCTTCAGAATCTATTTAAAGATCCATGTTCCGCACTTCATCAACAGCAACGGGGTGCTTTACGACACGCAGCTAGGATTGATTCTGATTCACGTTGCTATTCAAGTCGGTTTTGCAACATTCGTGTTGACTAACTTCTTGCGCACAATTCCAAAAGAGATCTCCGAGTCAGCTTTGGTTGATGGAGCAAACGTGTGGAACCACTTCTTCCGCATTATCTTGCCGCTGCTTCGTCCAGCTCTGGCCTCTCTTGGCGTATTGATGACGACCTGGATTTACAACGACTTCTTTTGGGCGGTTGTTTTGCTCAAGACTGGTAATAAACGGCCGATTACCGCGGCGCTCTCAAACCTACAAGGTGAGTTCAACACAGACTACAACTTGTTGGCAGCTGGTGCCTGTATGGCCTTTATTCCGACGCTTTTGGTCTTCTTCGCAATGCGCAAGCATTTCGTCGCAGGACTAACCCTCGGATCAACCAAGGGTTAATTTCTGCCTCGCTTTAAAACCAATTCCTATTACTGCTTGCTTGAGATCTCAATCAAAATTGCGTTCTCAGGCGGCAGGATTGGTGGGCGCACGCCAATCGCAGCTAATTCTGCTCCGCTCAAGGTGATACCTGCAGGATTTATCATCCAGGCGGGATAACCGCGTTGCATAGTTTGGGCTACACCTGCATCTGATAGTGCCTTCACGGTGTAAAGCTGATCAGGGGCTAGACCAGGAATGCGAGCCATTGCTGGGAATGTTGATTCAGACATATCTCTGGCTGCTATTGCAAAGATCGCCTCGGATTTATCCTGGGCGACGACTCCATAAACGTACGAGTTCTGATCTGGATGATCTACTCGAACCGCTTTGCCCGAGTGCAAAAGATTGCGCTTGCTCTTATAGAGAGCGGTCCAACTCTTAATGACATCAATCTCCGCCGGTGTTGCGCGCGTGATATCCCATTCAATACCAGCATGACCAAAGAAGGCTGTGATTGCGCGGAAGTTGATCTCAGTGGTTCGTCGATTCTGGTTACCTGGGCGAGGGCCGATGTGCGTGCCCAGTAGCTCAGGTGGAATGGCTATTCCGGTCCAACGTTGGATTGTCTGGCGCTCTAACGCATCATTATTGTCACTGGTCCAGAATCTATCGACATAATCAAGTACGCCGAGATCAATTCGTGCACCTCCAGAGGCGCAGCTCTCGATCTCTAACTTTGGATGGCGGCGCTTTAGCTCGGCAAATAAACGGTAGATAGCGGCGGTCTGATTATGTACAGCGGCTTGCCCCAAGTGCCCAGCATCGACCAGAACTCGATTGTGGTCCCACTTGATATAAGCGATGTTGTATTCGCTCAAGATGGCATCGACTTGGCCAAGGACATGGTCAAAGGCGCCAGGGTGGGTGATATCTAGAACATGCTGGTGACGCCATAGGGGAGGCGTGCGACCTGCTTCATGAAGGATCCACTCAGGGTGGGCACGGAAGAGATCCGAGTCTGGGTTGATCATCTCGCCCTCAAACCAGAGACCGAACTCCATACCCTTATCGTTGATGTAT
>CAIMNT010000049.1 GCA_903842855.1 uncultured Actinomycetes bacterium | reverse complement strand
GCACAATGGCATGAAGATCAGGTAACTGTGCTTCCAGAAGGTGCCACTCTCTTAGCTTCGAGCGATCTCTGTACAAATCAAATTTATCGAATCGGTTCCAAGACATACGGAGTGCAGTTCCATCCAGAGATTGATCTAGAGGTAGTTAAGTGGTGGGAGGCAGAAGCAGATAATGCCTTTAAAGATTCGGGGAAGAAAACAATCCAACCTGAGATGGCTACTGCCGAGGCAGAGCTGTTAAAAACCTGGAAGCCAATCGTTCAGAGTTGGGGCCGGGAAGTTCTGGCGGGACTTTAGAAATTACTGCGCTGTCATTCCACCATCTGCAGAAATAATCGACCCAGTAATGAACGATGCCTCATCAGAGGCTAGAAACAAAACTAAGTTTGCGATTTCGCGAGGTGTGCCAGGGCGACCAATTGGTTGGAATGAATCAATAGTTTCGTAGACATGATCCAATCCCCCGAGCATCTTGGCGTGGGCATAATTAATAGGTGTATCAACCCAGCCAGGGCAGATTGCGTTACAACGAATTCCTTGTTTTGCGTAGTCGAGTGCGATACCCCGAGTGAACATCACAATGGCACCTTTAGATGCGGAGTAGACACTCAGGAAAGGTTCTGAGACAAGTCCGTTAACACTCGACATATTTACGATAGAGCCATGGCCGGTCTTAAGCATGTGAGGTATTGAGGCGCGAGTTAAATACATTGCGCCTTTAACATTTACATTAAGCGTGCGATCGATAGTTTCATTTGATACTTCATGGAATACACCAGGAAGGTTTACTCCGGCATTGTTAACCAAAATATCAATACTGCCATGGTTGAGGACCGTTTCATTAACAAGCGATGTGCAAGCATCGGAATCCGAAATATCGATCGCCGCATATATAGCCCGTCCACCAGTTGCGCCTATGGATTCTGCCGTTGATTTGGCGGCAACTTCGTTTATATCAGCGCAGATAACGGTTGCACCTTCTTCTGCCAATCGGACAGCACTCGCCTCTCCAATTCCAGAACCAGCACCAGTAACAATTGCTACTCGACCTGCAACTCTGCCTGACATTCCCAGCTCCTAATCGAAGAGAAAAAGAAATTCACCCGCCAACCTTTAGGCTGACGGGTGAATTCTACTTAGTTCTTCGGTTTACTGATCGATAGTGCGAACAGGACCCTTGAAGTGATTCTTAGCTCCAGCGAACCACCAGATGAGCGCGCCACCGAGAATTACGATGACTGCAACTGGGGTGTAGTTGAAGCTAACCAAGGAGAAGCTCTTCCGGAACGGAATAGCAGTTGGAGTCGCTGGAAGGATGAAGTAGATTGAAACGATCGCGACTTCGAGAACTGCAAGCGGAGCGATCCACTTCCAGTGCTTTCCAAGGTTCCATTCGCCTTGCACGAATTTATCTCCCATGCGCCAACGCAAGTAGATAGGAATCGCGAAGGCGGTGAAGAGTCCAATAACCGTAATTGAGGTAACGGCGAAGAAGGCTACTGGGTAGCCAGGTACTCCCTTTGGTGCGTACAAGGCAGGAAGCGTGATGACAAGAGCTGCAACTGCAAGCCCAATGGCAGCATTTGAAGGATTACGGTTCTTATCGAGTTTCGAGAACACCTTGCTTCCTGGGACTGCCTTATCACGAGAGAATGCGAAGAGCATGCGTGAGCCGGCAGTTACGCAAGACATTCCGCAGAGGAACTGACCTACACAACTGATGATCACAACGAGCTTTGTCCAGATTCCAAGCCCAAGCACAGTGAAAATAAGAGCACCAGAAGATCCGCCGCCCTTGGTGATGGCTTCCTCTTGTGGACCGACTACAGCAAAGAGCATTACAAGGAGCATCACCCAACCTGCAACACCCGAGTAGACGATTGACTTCCAGATGCCCTTTGCAGCTTCGGTTGAAGCTCCACCTGTCTCCTCAGAGACGTGGGCGGACGCATCAAAGCCGGTAAGGGTGTACTGGGAGAGCAAGAAACCGAGTGGGAAGATGTACCACCAGAACTTGCCGTTGCCAGTGCCAAATCCACCATTGTTAATATGGTGAGCAAAGACCCAAGAGGCACTTGCGTGGTGCTTTGGGACAAAAATAAAGATCACAATGATGAGTGCTACGCCAAAGACGTGCCACCAAACGTTTACACCCTGGAATTGATGGATCAATTTTGCTCCCCATACGTTGATGATTACGTGTGAAAGCAAGATCAAGAAGAAGAGGAAGAATGTCTGCTTTAGGTTGGTTGGATTAAACCATTTCCAATATTGAGCAGCAGCATTTTGGGCGAAGAGCGCTAGACCGAAGTCAACGCCTGCGGTAACGGCAATCAGACCCATGAGGTTAAGCCAACCGGTGATCCATCCGTGAATTGGCTTACCTAGGCGAAGCGACCAGTAATAAATTCCGCCTGCTGTAGGCATCGCCGATACCAATTCAGCCATCGAAAGTCCGACCAAAGTCACAAAAGTTGCAACAAGGGGCCAGCCAAGAGCGATAGCTACTGGGCCACCGTTATTCCAAGCCTGTCCAAAAGTTGTAAAGCAACCTGAAAGAATCGAAATAATTGAGAAGGAGATTGCAAAGTTGTTGAAGCCTGACCACTTGCGATCGAACTCCTGTTTATAACCGAGTTCGGCTAATTTTTTCGCATCTGCATCAAGAGAACTACTCATATTGTTGCGTCCCATCCGTTAGGTCGGTGATCCGATTTCCGGGCGACGCCAGGGGCGCGACTGCCGCGGATTGAACAGAAGTGTGCCTTGTCACACATCAATTTGGAAGGGAACTCGGCGGGTTTTCACAGACATTTTTTCTATTCATTTGGATTTCGCCAGCCTATTGTGCGCCCCTTTCCCCACTAGTAGCCTCACGTCATTCACCCACTCGAACCTAGGCGTTCGATCTATCGGAGGTATTTGTGTCTCTCTCCTTGGAGCAGTTAAAGGAAGATGTAGCTAGCGGAAAAATCGACACCGTCGTAGTCGGTGCGACAGATATGCAGGGAAGATTGCAGGGAAAGAGAATCCACGCACCTTTCTTTGTCGCTGACACTATTAAGAATGGCACCGAAGGTTGCAACTACCTTCTCGCTGTAGACATAGATATGAATACCGTTCAGGGATACGACGTCTCCTCGTGGGAGACCGGGTACGCCGACATGGGCTTGCACCCTGATTTTGACACCTTGCGCTACCTGCCTTGGCACGATGGCACCGCCTTTGTAATCGCTGATTTTGTGGATCACCACAAGCACGGAATCTCCGTTAGCCCGCGCACCATTCTGAAGAACCAATTGGAGCGGCTAGATGCCGCCGGCATGTTGGCGCTTTGTGGAACTGAACTCGAATTTATTGTCTTTCAAGATACATATGAGCAGGCTTGGAACAAGGGATACAAAGACTTAACCCCGGCTAACCAATACAACGTCGATTACTCTCTTATTGGAACAGCGCGCGTAGAGAAGTTGCTCCGTGCAATCCGCCTCAACATGGATGGCGCAGGTTTGATTGTGGAGTCTGCAAAGGGTGAGTGCAACTTCGGCCAACATGAGATCGCCTTCCGGTATGAGGATGCTTTGCGCACTTGCGACAACCATTCCATTTACAAGATGGGTGCCAAGGAGATCGCAGCCCAACAAGGATGCTCACTCACATTCATGGCTAAGTTCAACGAGCGCGAAGGTAGCTCCTGCCACATCCACCTCTCCTTCCGCGGCAAAGATGACAGCGCCGTTCTTGCCGACGATCGTGGTGATGGGTTATCCCCTCTTGGACGAAATTACCTAGCTGGTATTCAGGCGCATATGCGCGAGCTCACCCTGCTATTCGCTCCAAATATCAACTCATACAAGCGCTATCAGTACGGCACCTTTGCCCCAACTGCTCTCAAATGGGGACGCGATAACCGCACGTGTGCGCTTCGCCTAGTTGGTCAGGGCCACTCACTTCGTATCGAGAACCGCGTTCCCGGTGGCGATGCCAATCCATACCTCGCTGTAGCTGGAATGGTCGCTGCTGGACTTGATGGAATCGAGAATAAACTCGAACTCGAACCAGCCTTTGAAGGCAATGCTTACGCGTTAGATACCGCTCGCGTCCCTACCTCACTCCAAGAGGCACGTGATCTCTGGGCAAATAGCGAATGGGTCAAGAAGACATTTGGGGCAGATGTGCAGAAGCACTACACCCACATGGCCGATACCGAGATTGATGCCTTTGGTCGCGCAGTCACCGACTGGGAGCGATTCCGTAACTTCGAACGCATGTAAGGTACCTATTTATCATGAGCGTATATACCGTTATTAATCCTGCCACCGCGACCCCTGTCAAAGAGATTGAGCTGGCAGACCTTGCCACGGCAGATGCGGTCATTGCCAAAGCTCACAAAGCCTTTGAGACCTGGCGTCTACTAAATCCGGGCGACCGCGCCAAGTTGCTGCGCAACTTTGCTCGCGTGGTCGATGAGCACATTGAAGAGTTGGCTCAACTTGAAGTACTGAACTCTGGTCACACTATCGGCAATGCTCGCTGGGAAGCTGGCAATGTGCGCGACTGCCTCAACTATTACAGCGCAGCTCCAGAACGTCTCTTTGGGCGACAGATTCCAGTACCCAACGGAATCGACATCACCTTCAAAGAGCCTCTAGGGGTGATTGGAATCATCGTTCCGTGGAATTTCCCTATGCCGATTGCCGGTTGGGGATTTGCACCAGCGCTGGCCGCTGGAAATACCGTGGTCCTCAAGCCCGCAGAGCTCACTCCCCTAACAGCAATTCGATTAGGCGAGCTAGCACTTCTCGCCGGGATTCCTGAAGGTGTATTCAATGTCATCCCAGGCAAGGGCAGCATCGTGGGAGAGCGTTTTGTCACACATCCAACTGTTCGCAAGATTGTATTTACTGGCTCAACCACTGTCGGCAAAGGCATCATGCGTGGCTGTGCCGATCAAGTTAAGCGCTTGACCCTTGAACTCGGTGGCAAGAGCGCCAACGTGATCTTCGCCGATGCCGATATCGAGAAGGCTGCCGCAGGAGCGCCAGGTGCAGTCTTTGATAACGCCGGTCAGGATTGTTGTGCCCGCTCTCGTATTTTGGTGCAACGTTCAGCGCTCGATTCATTTATGGAAAAGTTTGAGGTTGCCGTCAAAAAATTCCGCGTGGAATCTCCAGAGCTTGAAACTGCTGAGATGGGTCCATTAATTTCTGCCGGTCAATTAGCTCGCGTGCGCGAATATGTCCCCGAAGGCAGCGAGATCGCCTTTGAGGGATCAAAGCCGAGCGGCGATGGATACTGGATGGCGCCGACTGTCTTGCTTGCTACATCGACCTCAGATCGCGCCTATCGCGAGGAGATCTTTGGACCTGTGGTCTCCGTGCTTCCTTTTGAAGATGAGGCAGATGCGATTCGCCTCGCCAATGACTCGGAGTACGGGCTCTCCGGTTCCATCTGGACTCGTGATATCGGGCGCGCAGTTCGAGTCTCGCGCGGTGTTGAAGCCGGTAACCTCTCCGTCAACTCCAACTCCTCAGTCCGCTACTGGACCCCATTTGGAGGTTACAAGCAATCCGGACTAGGACGCGAACTCGGTCCAGATGCCCTAGATGCCTTCACCGAGACCAAGAACGTATTCTTTGATACCAATAGTTAAGTAAAGGACGAGTTAAATATGTGTCGGTTAATGGGCTTTGTCTCGATGCAAGAGCAGACCTTGGTAGAGGCTGCGGGCGAAGAGTTTGCTGAATTTGCAGCGTTATCAGCACGCCATGGTGATGGTTGGGGAATCGCTTCCTGCAATGAACAAGAGCATCCGCAACTCTTGCTGGAACCGACTCGCGCCAAAGAGAGCAAAGCTTTTGATCAGGCCTCGCACAACCTCAAAACCAATGGTGCGCTTCTCCATTTGCGATGGGCGACGGGCAGCCTTGCCGTCAACGAAGGAAATACCCACCCCTTCGCATACCGCGACTACTCCTTTATGCACAACGGGGCGCTGACTCCACCAGATGCAATCGACTCTTTTATCGATCCTAAATTTGCTCCCTTCAAACGCGGAGAGACAGATAGCGAGAGTTACTTCTATCTGATCGTGACAGAGATTGAAAAGTATGGCATCGAAAATGGAATTCTCTCCGCTATTAAAATCATCCAATCCAACGCGGACTATTCCAGCATTAACTGCATGTTCCTCACCCCAACAGAATTCTTCGTTGTTAACGAACACCATGACGAGAAGATCCCTAAAGGTGAACCCTCTGACTACTACGACCTCTTTTATCGTAACGATGGTAAAGAAGTTCTAGTCGCTTCAAGCGGGTGGACCCAAACTGGATGGGAAGAACTGCCTAATCACTCCTTAATGAAAGTAGATCGCGCAACACTATCTATCGAGGTAATCGGCCTTAACGCGTAACGTGTGCGGAGCGAAGCAGCGCGGCATCAATCAGACACGTAATGAGTTCTGAGTACTCCACTCCGGCGCGGCTCCAAAGTTTTGGATACATGGATGTTGGGGTGAATCCTGGCATGGTGTTCAGTTCATTAATAATTATTTCGCCAGTTTCAGTGTAAAAGAAGTCAACGCGTGCCAATCCTTCGCAGCCCAAAGCTTTAAAGGCGGTGATCGCCGCTTCTTGAATCTCAGCTTCGACTCCGTGGGGAAGATCGTCAGGAAAAATCACGGTCGTTGCATCGTCTAAGTATTTTGCCTCAAAATCATAGAACTCGTGGTTACCGAGAATTTTTATCTGCCCCACGGGAGATGCGTTAGCTATCCCAGCAATTTCTAGAACGCCACACTCAATCTCTCGTCCGACAATTGCTTCTTCAATTAGTACCTTTGTATCAAACTGGAAACCGTGCTCAATTGCATCAGCCAACTCTCCAAATGCTTTGACCTTGGTCGTGCCGCGACTTGAGCCACTGCGGGCTGGTTTAACAAAGAGTGGATAGGAGAGGTTTTCGATTTGTGTTGCGGTCCACTCCCCCTTCTTAAGCACAACTCCCGGTGCAACCTTCAATCCGGCCGCTTCAAAGATAGGTTTGGCAAAGGACTTATCCATAGCAACCGCGCTGGCCAAGACGCCTGAACCCACGTAACGAATCCCCGCCATCTCGCATAAACCTTGAACGGTGCCATCTTCACCATATGGGCCATGAAGCAGCGGAAAGAGAAGATCAATCTCAAGTGATTTACCATCAACTTTAAAACCGTGAATATCTGCGTTTATCGCTGGAAGAGAGTCATCAACTTCGGGTAATTGCCCATCCTTGATCGCCAGCGATGTGGCTTGAGCTACCAAGACCCACTTACCACTACGTGTGATTCCAATAAGTATGGGTTCAAAACGTTCACGATCTATAGCAGCAAGTACTCCGCCCGCTGAGATGCAAGAAATTTCATGTTCCGAGGATTGTCCGCCGAAAAGAATTGCAATTCGTGTTTTTGCCATCAGAGTTCAGCCAGGGTGCTGACCGACATAAGACGTTGCATCGCCTGATGTGGAGTAATCGATCCGGTAACTGCATCGGCCATGACTTCAATAATAGGCACTTCAACACCAACTCGGTGTGCTAACTCGCGAATGGCAGGCGCTGATGCCACTCCTTCCACGGTCTTGGCAACCTCTAAACGAGCGCCCTCAATGCTGCCGGTTCGCCCGTAAGCCTCACCGAACTGACGATTACGTGAAAGGGCGGATCCACAACTTGCGACGATATCTCCCATTCCTGCAAGCCCTAGGAAGGTCAGTGGGTTGGCACCATAACTCTGTCCAAAGCGGGCCACTTCAGAGAGACCCCGAGTGATGATCATGGCCTGGGTATTCTCACCCAAGTTCATTCCAATTGTCATTCCTACAGCGAGTGCGACAACGCTCTTGGCAGCGCCAGCAAGTTCGCATCCAACGAGATCATCAGATGGGTAGATCCGGAAATATGGGGTCGTGAAGAGATCAACCATCAACATCTGAACACTGGCGCTTTCGGAGGCGGCTACCGCTCCAGCTGGCTCGCGCAGGGATAGCTCCCCCGCCAAGTTAGGACCAGTGATTAAACCAATATCTGCCAAATCTGTATCTAGCTCTTCACGGATGACCTCTGTCATACGCGACATAGTCTCCGCTTCAATTCCTTTGAGAGTGGAAATGATCGGACGCTGCTTTGGAAATCCATCTTTCCAATTGCGAAGATTCTCACGAAGCGATTGCGCCGGTATCGCGAGAACTTGGGATTGCCCAAAATGAAATGCAGCGCCAATATCTGATGTTGCTTGCAAATTATTCGGTAGAACTATTCCTGGTAAGAATTTCTGATTGGTGCGAGCAGAGTTAATTTCATCGACCACATCCGTATTTCGACCCCACACCAAAACCTCATGCCCGGCATCACAGAGCACTTGAGCCAGAGTTGTCCCCCATGCGCCTGCACCTAAAACACTTACCTGAGCCATCTACTTATTCTTCCTCTTTTTGTAATTACCGATACGGGGTAGATCTGAAAGATGCGGATCAAATATTTCAGTGGGTGCCTTCTGCCCGCGAATTTCTTCGAGCAACGCTGTGATGGCAGACATGGCATATGCCGTTGCCTCCACCATCGCCTGCTGATCGTTCTCCAAGCCATACCATTTAGAAAAATCAAGGGGCTTGCCTGCTTTAACAGTCACCGTGGTGCGTGGCCAGAGCTTTGGCCTCTTGCTATAGGGCGCCAAAATCTCAGTAGCCCCCCACTGCGCACATGGAATTACAGGCGCTTTGCTCATAACCGCTAGGCGAGCCAGTCCTGTCTTGGCAACCATTGGCCAATGATCGCTATCGCGCGTCAAAGTACCTTCGGGGTAAACGCCTAAACAGTGACCGGCCTTCAGGAAAGCTAGAGCGTGAGGGAGCGCAACCGCTGCCGCGCCTTTGATTTCGCGTTCTACTGGAACTTGTTCTGCATGACGCAAAACCCATCCCACCATCGGAACCCTGAAGAGGGAAGCCTTGCCAAGAAAGCGAACCGCGCGCCCGTTCTGATATAGAAACTCTGCGAATACCAATGGATCCATATAAGAGATGTGATTACTAATTGCGATCATGGGACCAGATTGAGGAATGTTCTCGGTTCCGCGCCAATCTGGTTTTGAAATCATGTTCATTAGAGGAATTAAAATCTTTGCAAAGAACTTCCAGGTCGCGTTAACACCATGCGGGCGTCCCTTGGGTGGCAGGTAGACGGGATTCAATTCACTTCCCTGATTAGCCACACCCTGAGTTTAGTGGTTAGCACGCTTCATAAAATAAATATGGGGAGGCGATTTCGCCTCCCCATATTAACTCCAGATTAATTTACTTCTTTACAACCTTCTTAGCAGGAGCCTTCTTAGCTGGTG
>CAIMNT010000048.1 GCA_903842855.1 uncultured Actinomycetes bacterium | reverse complement strand
GTTACCGAAATTGATCCTAAAACTTTCAAAATTATTCGGACCTTCGCCGTTCCAAGGGGTCCGCAACATGTAGTTCCATCCTGGGATCTAAAAACTCTTTGGGTGAACGATGATGAGGGCAACCACCTCACACCGATTGACCCCATGACTGGCCTGCCTGGCAAATCCATATATGTCCACGATCCGTACAACCTTTATTTCACACCAAACGGCAAATATGCAATTGTGATGGCTGAGGCCGATAAGGAGATGGTCTTCCGCGATCCCCACACGATGGCAATAAAGAAGATTGTGCATGTCTCCTGCGAAGGACTTAACCACGCTGATTTCACCGCTGATGGAAACTTCTTCGTTGCCTCCTGCGAATTTTCAGGAACCCTTATATTGGTAAATACCGCCCAGATGAAGGTAGTTAGTTACTTCAAGCTTCCTTCAAAATATCTAAATGGAAAGTTTCTGCCAACATACCAACACATGAATGCAGCTGACGCACCAACTCCGCAAGATGTAAAGATTTCACCAGATGGGAAGACTTTTTATATCGCAGATATGATGGAAAATGGCGTCTGGGTTATGCCGGCCGATCACTTTGGCAAGGTCTCATTAATACACACTGGGGTTGAGTCCCACGGACTCTATGTAACACGTGATTCAAAATATCTTTTGATCTCAAATCGGGGAGAGGGAAGCGTCTCAGTTCTACGCTTTTCAGATAATAAGATCGTTGCAAAGTGGAAGATACCGAATGGTGGCTCCCCTGACATGGGAAGCATCTCTGCCGATGGAACTCAATTTTGGGTCTCGGGACGCTACAACAATGTGGTCTATGTCTTTGATATTACACATGGAAAATATCTGCGGAGCATTGCAGTTGGTAAAGAACCGCATGGCTTGTCTTTTTATCCACAACCTGGTCGCTATTCACTCGGACATACGGGAGTATTTAGATAATGAAATCACAGCGCTGGGTCCCTCTTTGGATAGGTCGAGCCTTATTTCTCGTTGGACTCTTCGACATCCTGGCTAACGTCTCTCGCAGATTTAGAACGCCGGTTCACAAGTTAAATCACGTTCTTCCCGTATTCCTCAATGGAACTGCGTTGGCCACTGCAATCTTCACCGGTCTGCTCTTGATGATCTTGGCTCGCGGATTATCCCGACGCAAACGTCGCGCCTGGGTACTCGCTTTAATCATTCTCTTTGTAAATCTAGGCACAGAATTATTTAGGACAAATCACCATCCACTCCAGATTGGGTTATCACTCGGAAGTATTGCGCTTCTAGGAATCTTCCATAAATCTTTCTATGCCAAATCTGACCCAAGCACCAAGATGCAGCCACTCATTGGATTTGGAATAGCCATGGTCGTGCTCTTTCTCGCCAGTTTGTTGCTCCTTAAATTCCGTAGCAACTACGAGATCATTGGTTCACCTTCTTATAAAAATATCTTCATTTTTATTGTTGAAGGTTTCATTGGCATAACCGGTCCCATCAAATTTACATCGGAGAGGTCCTCTGATCTCATCGCATTTACATTAGGAACTTTTGGAGTTTTCACACTCATCGTCCCACTCTGGCTCTATTTCCGACGAGTCAAACCAATTCCAAAAATGAGTGATGAAGATATGGATCAGGTTCGCAAATTAATCAGACACGACTTGGAACAAGATTCGCTCGGTTACTTTGCAACAAGACGTGACAAGAGCGTCGTGTGGGCTTCAAATCGCAAAGCTGGGATCGCCTACCGAGTTCAAGGCGGCGTCATGCTTGCAAGCGGTGATCCCTTCGGTGAGTACAGCCTCTGGCCGGAGGCAATTGCCGAATTCATAAAGATTGCAGATGAACATGCTTGGACTCCTGCCGTTATGGGTTGTAGTGATCGCGGCGGAGAGGTTTGGGTGGAACACGCAGGCATGATCGCTATCGATATCGGAGATGAAGCGATAATCGATGTCAAAGATTTCACTCTCGAAGGTCGACCAATGGCCAACGTGCGTCAGATGGTCAACAGAATTAAGCGCAAGGGATACTCCTGCACCACTCACAAGTGGTCAGAACTTGAAGATTCAACGCGAAACGAACTTCGCACATTGGCTCATGCCTGGCGCTATGGCGTTGCAGAACGTGGATTTTCTATGTCGATGGATCGCTTCGGTGAAGACTTCGATCCTGATACTTACATCACGATTGCCTGGTTAAACAACGAGATCAAAGGGTTGCTCTACTACGTTCCATGGACGACAAATGGTTTATCGCTTGATCGCATGCAGCGAGAGCGCGGAACTGATCCTGGTGTCAATGAACTCATGATCGTCGAGACAGTTGAATATGCCAGGCAGAACAATCTTGCCCATGTCTCTCTCAACTTTGCGGCATTTAGATCTCTCTTTGAACGTGCCGACAAGATCAGTGCCGGTCCAATTACTCGTGGAATGCGAAACTTGATTCGTTTCTCATCCAACTTCTTCCAGGTTGAGTCGCTCTATCGCTTCAATGCGAAATTTCAACCAGGTTGGGAGACGCGTTACGTTCTGTATCCACGCGCAGCAGATCTTCCGAAAGTTGGATGGGCTGCACTCCGTGCTGAGAAATTTATTTCTGGATTCCGGTCGCGCTAGGCGCTGGATTAGCAACCGGAGCAGCGACATCTGTTACTCCACTTATCCAAAGGAAGCCAGTAGCGACAAAAGGTTTCCATACTCCAATGTTGTGGCCACCTTTTGGAATTTGAACATACTTAATTGGGATGAGTGAATTTGCACTCTGCATGAATTGTTGTGCAGCTGAGTTTGCAAAGTGATCTTTTAGAGAAGCGATAATCATAATTCTCGTATTACGCGGATTATGTTTTAAGTAGTTAACAAGGTCATAATGATTGCCCAAATAATTCTTTTCACGCTTTGATAATCCGATAGAGAGTATCGGTTTGAAATATCCCGCAAGAGAAACGCCTGACGAATATTGATCTTGATGTAGGACAGCAACTTCCGCGGCGCACCAACCTCCAGTGGAGTATCCAAAAGAAGACCACATCCGATTATCTATACCCATAAAAGTCTGCATAAAGGTCTTCATATCTTTGGTGATCCACGTTTCTACGTGAGCCCCACCCACAAAATTCATACACTCGGTGTCTTGACCGGGTTGCACATTGATCGCTGGGATAACCGCTAGCGTTGGAGGAATTCTGCCGGCATTTTCTAACTCTTCCATTGTGGAAATTCCATCAAGAGTGCCGATCCATGTCTGTGGAACTCCGGGTGTTCCGGGAAATAGTTCAACCACTTGATAATTGCTTCCGAGTGCGTGAGATGGACTTTCAAGCTCTCGCGCCAAGGTAGGTGATGCAACAACATAAACCACATTTGAAATTCCAGAAGCCGCACCTTTAATAATCTTGCGAAAGATCAGGCTCCCGCCCTTAGTTTTGGTGGCAGAGAGCAGATCTTTGACGCTAATCTGCGAAAGAGCGGTGGGACTAATGGCAATTTTTTGATACTGGCCTTGAGCGCCAAATAGGTCGGACCACGAAGAGTAAAACTCCCCCGATCGATTGATCGTCACACCCATAGACGCCAAGGCGAAGCATTGGATGGCAATAATTAGTGAGAAGCGAAACGTGATGTTCTTCCAATTATGTATTACGAACTTATGCCAGTAATAGACGGTCGCTATTAGAAGCGCCGCAGTGGCGATCCAAAAGTAGACCTCAGTTGAAAGCGATAAGAGCGGAAACATGATGGTTTTAGTTTACTTACTTCGACCTTACTCAATCTCGCGTGGAGGATCGTTGGAATCGTCGAAAGGCTCTTGTGGTTGCGAGAGTTTCCAGTACATGTAGTAGATAAAGACCCCAAAGAATGGCCACTCCAGCACATAAACCCAACTGAGGTGGTTTCCGCCTAGCGCCCGATTGAACTCAAAGACCCCCATCAGCCCGCAAAGAGGTAATCCCCATAAGACCCAACGTCGTTTCGGCTCTGGTCCTCGCTCAGGGTTCTGGTTGTAGCTCATCTTCTTCTTCCGCTAATTGCTGCTCGTGTGCAAACCAATCCTTGGCGGCCAACACGATCCAGATCGTATCTATCAACATACCCATCGCCCACATGATCGCCCCGCCTTGGTGCTGATCGGCGAGTCCCATCTTCATCGTGGTGTGGGCGGGGAGCGAGTGGAGAACTCGATTTCCAGAATAGAGAAAGAAGCCGACCATCGTTTCGGGCAACATCATCGCAAAGAGGGAGATCACTCGTAATGAATATGGGACGAAGAATGGGTGCGGATTTCCCTCCATGACAGGGTAGTAATAAATAAAGCCGCCCAAGAGAAAAAGCATTAACTCAAAGCAGTGGGCATTGGGGTTAGTCATACCCAAGTTCGCCAATGGGGAGAAGTGAGTTCCTATAAGCACAACGAGGAAAATGGCGAAGCCAATTTGGGGTTTGAAGAGGGTACGAATCGCACCGTTCCTACAAACCTTGCGGACAAAACCCGCGACCTTGGAGCTCTTGGAGGCAAGCGCCACTGTTACTGGAGCTCCTAAGACAAGAAGTGGAGAGATCAACATCATCAACCCAATATGTTGAATCATATGAACCCAAAAGATTCGCACCGCGTAGTGCGGCACTGGCCCTACTAATAAAACGAAAGTTAGAAGAAGTCCCGTTATAAAGCAGATCTGCCTAAGAATTGAGATACCTTGTCGAGCGACTTTCTCCGAAAGGTACCAATAGCCGGTGCCAATGAGCAGCAAGGCGAAGAAGGCATCCCACAGCGGGCTAAGCCCCATACTCAACTACCTCTCAACTGGTACTCAGGAACGATTTAAAATCGCCATGAGTGCTAACCCTCAACAACTAAAAACTTTTCGCAATTAATTAGCAGTTAAGTGTTTCCTGAATCACATTTTAAGCGTACTCTCTGCCTATTCGCACTCAGACACCCCACATTTATCTTCAAGAAAGGATGTCCGTGGAAACAGCCACACCCTCAAAGGCGAGGACCACGATCGGGGCGCTGCTTGCAGTCGTACTCGGAATCGTCGTAGTCGCCGGAGTTGGCTTAACTCTTCACAAAGTTTCAGCCGACCCACAGCCAAAACTATATGCAACCAAGGTAGGCACTATTACCGCTGCCGACGGAAAAACTTATGACCACTACACGATCGCCGACGGTGTTTATGCTGATCCGATCAACTCAAAGGCACATGGCGGCTGCGCCACCTGCGATGGTGGGCATCCAAGCTGGCCTTCATATGGTCCTTATACAGATTTCGTTCTTCCAGCTAATTCATACATCACAATGACTCTTACGGTTTACGATAGCGGAGAGAAGCTCAATACTCCTTACTTCGGCAACGTAGTCGGCACGGTTGATGGAACTGTTTCTTACGATGGTGTTACCAAAACTTCACTCGCTCCAGATGGTGTGGAGCACACATTCACACTTCACGGGCTTCCAACATCGACACAAGATCCACTCTTTGTGAATGTTCCTCTTCCAGTCAACACCGATGATGAGATGAAGGCTTACAACGCCGATCCAACAAAACTTCCTGTTGGTCACAAAGTTGTCTTCTCCTTCTTGACTCACGGAGCCGGACATTATGTCTGGAACTGTGAATATCCATGTGGCGACTCCACCTACCAAGGTTTCGGCGCTGTGATGGGCCAACTTGGTTACATGAGCGGAAAGGTGAGTGTCGTAAATGGCTGATCACGATCAAGAAATGATGCTTCCAACACCAGGCGCTCGCGTAGGAAAGTTCCTATCTCGTAGCGATGTCCGTCAGACCTTCCTCTTAGGAATCTTCTTCACTGCAGTATTCGTAGTGCTTGGACTATGGGCTTATCCGAAATGGATGCCAGTAGTGCTGAGCAAACAGATGCAGGCCAACGAAGACATCATGATCTGGTTCACTGTTATTTCAGCGCCGATCGCGGGTGTTGTGCTTTCAATTGCGACCAAGGCCTTCCTCAATATGCATCGCGGTGATACACCTCCAGAAGATGGTGTGGCGATTCGTACAAATGGCCCAGTTGTCATTATCTGGACCGCTACCTCGGTCCTCTTCTGTATCGTTGCAATCGTCTGGGGCTTGGTGGCACTGAATACCGAGTCAATCGCAGCTGCAACTGATGCTCCCAAGTCATTGATCGTCGATGTCACTGGTTCACAATGGGTCTGGTCTTTCTACTATCCACAGCAGAACATCCACACTCACACTCTCAATCTTCCAGTCAATCAACCGGTAACTTTCAACGTGGTCTCGGATGATGTCAACCACTCATTCTGGCCAGTCCAGTTAGGTGTAAAGATTGACGCCAACCGGCTCGTGACAACTGTCGCTCATGCCGATCCAACGGCGACTGGCCCACTCGATGTTAAGTGTGCGGAGCTGTGCGGGCTCTATCACGCATATATGGAGACCAGTGGTGCAGTGCAAACCCCGGCGGAATTCTCTAGTTGGGTCTCATCAATCCAGGCAACAGGAGGCGTCCAAGAATGACAACCCTTTCACACGCACCCGCCTCATCACGTCCTATTCCAAATCCTAAGAAGAGCTTGATTACAAAGCTCAATATGGGAACTGGAATGGTCCTCGGTATCATTTTTTGTTGGGGTACTTATTTTGCAATGAAGGCCGGTCGCGACATGACCGACACTCACAATGTAAATAAAGTGCTCTTGATGTCAATGTTCGCATGGAGTATCGGATTCCTCATTGGTATCGGTGCCTTCATCGGACCTTTCCGTTGGTTAATTGGTAAAGACCTTACCGATGAAGAACAGCTCTACCTCGCTGGAGATGGTCAAGGAATCTCCCGCTACTTTAGATACTGCACCGATCACAAGGTCGTTGGTATTCAGTATTTAGTAGGAGTAATGGCTCTGCTCGGTGTCGGTGGCACCATGGCGATGATGATTCGCACAAACCTGGCAACACCAGGTTCACATTTCGTTTCGCCAAATGTTTACAACTCTCTAGTTGGATTACATGGAATAACAATGATCATTGCGATGATCATTGTTGCTACCGGTCCTTTCGGTAACTACATCATGCCAATCATGATTGGCGCTGCCGATATGGCATTCCCTCGTCTCAACGCGCTGAGCTGGTGGGTGCTATTCACAGCAATCCCAGTTCTTTGTAGCGCGTGGTTCTTGGGCGGAATTCCAACTGGTTGGACCGCATACGCTCCATTAAGTGATCAAGCTGGACCTGGAATGAATGCCTTCCTTGCCACCATCATCATCTTCGCTGTTTCGACAGCCGTTGCGGGAATGAACATCACAACGACGGTTGTTGCAATGCGCGCCAAGGGAATGAAGTGGAACCGTGTACCAATCTTCGTAATTGGTGCCACTATTTCGGTAGCCCTCGCAATCCCCGCATTCCCAACCTTCATGGCTGCGATGATTCAAACTGGCCTTGATCGAACCATCGCCACTGGTTTCTATGATGCCAATGTCGGTGGAAGCGGATGGCTCTATGCCAACCTCTTCTGGATCATGGGACACCCAGAGGTTTATGTAATTCTGATCCCTGGCGTCGCCGCACTTATGGAGATAGCCCCAGTATTTGTACGTAAGCCGCTCTTCTCTTACAACGCCGCTATAGCCGGCTTTGCTGGGATCGCGGGTCTCTCGGTATTGGTCTGGGCGCACCACATGTACATGGCTGGATGGATGCCATCTCTCAATGGTCCATTCATGGTGACCACTGAATTTATCTCGGTCCCAACGGGCTTACTGTTCTTGGTCCTCGTTGGAACGCTATGGCGCGGCAAGCCGTGGATGAAGTTACCGATGCTCTCTGTCTTTGCCTTCATCTGGGACTTCTTAATTGGAGGCATTACAGGCATCTATCTTTCAGATGTGCCTGCTGATAATTACCTACATGGATCCATGTATGTAACAGCGCACTTCCACTACACGTTGATGGGAGCGGGACTTACAGGAGCTATCGGAGGATTGGCTTACTGGTTCCCTAAGATGACGGGACGGATGCTCAACGAACGGGGAGGCTACATCTCATTCTGGTTCGTTCAGATTGGATTTAACGTCCTCTTCCTCGGAATGTTCATTGCAGGAGCTGAGGGCCAGCCTCGTCGCGTTGCCGACTATGCCCACCTCTTTGCTCATGCCAATTTGATCAGCACGATGGGCGCATACAGCGTCGGATTAGGAATGCTGATTCTGCTCTGGTCTGTAGTCCACTCGTGGCGTAGCGGAAAAATTGCTCCTATGAATCCGTGGGGAGCAAAGACTCTTGAATGGACCGTTCCATATCCAGTTCCATTGACCAACTTCGATCAGCCACCTGTTGTAACAAGTGATCCATACGGATACGGAAGGAGTGCAAAGTAAATGGCACATGACACCGAATTTCATGTTCACCATGATTCACCTGAAGCAGTTGGTCGTCGTGAACGCCTGGGAGTCCGACTTCTAATAGTTGCCGATGGATCATTCCTCTTTGCGATGATCTTCTCGTGGTTCTACCTACGCAATCTCAATGTAAATGATGCTTGGTTGCCTAAAGGAGTTCACTCCTTTAGCTCCGCATCGGGTTGGATTGCAGCGGCTGGTTTAATCGTTGCCGCGCTGGCTCACCGGTTAGGTGAGTACAACAAGGCATCAAGGAATTTAACCGCTTTAGTCGCCTTGGTAGCACTTCTAATCGGCGGTTTCTATCAATGGCACCAGATGGCTCACATGCCATTTATTGCCCATGATGCTGCTGGTCGCCCCTTCTACAACGGCGCATATGCCTCCAACTGGGTGCTTGTGGCCGGAGCAAATATGTTCCACTACATCATTGGAGCATTCGTTGCCCTAGGTCTAGTCTTGCGCGGCTATCGCGTGAAGATTGACCCAACCCTTGAGGAGTGGCGTCAGAGGACGGCAGGTTCTTGGTTTACCTGGATTGCAATATCAGGGATTCTTTGCGCTATAACCACATCCTTCAGATAACTTCCTAAATTAGAAAACCCCATAAGAGAGATCTTGTGGGGTTTCTCTTTATCTAATCACGGAAAGTCAGGTAACCTTGGGGAAGATTAAGAAGGAGAGAATAAATGGCAAACAAGGAACAGAAGAGCAACGCCAACACTAAGAAGGAGCCAAAGCTCTCTCTTAAAGAGAAGCGCCTGCAAAAGCAAGAGAAGAAGTCCAAGAAGGACTAACTTCCTAGATCTTTATGGAGAAGGCGAGCCGACGTTTATACGGATGGCTCGCCTTCTTCGCTTTTTTCGGGCTGACCTTTTCGCTCTTTCTCAATGCATTTAACATTGACCCCGTTTTGGTCTCAGATCAGACCCTCTTCCATCAAAATACCGCACCTATTCGAATCGTCGGCTTCTTTAGTTACTTCACAATCTGGTCCAACCTGGTCCTCATTTATGTTGGGATTTCAATTGCAAGAGGTAGAACAGCCTTCAAATACTTTGGAAATCTATTCGCTACCGGTCTGATCATGATCACCGTCACGGGTTTGGTTTACAACACCGTATTGCTTCCGGCTTATCCCCCAAGGGTTGGTATTGGCTGACTTCAGCGCTCATGCACGTTGTGGCACCGGTGATGTACATCTACTTATGGATTAAGAAGGGTCCTCGCGGATACATCCATACGCAAGATTCACTTCAGATTCTGCAGATTCCCATTATCTATCTTCTTTATACCGTTCTTCACGGATTAGCTATCAAACAATGGCCCTACAAATTTCTAGATTTAACTTCAGCAGGGTTCCTACTATGGACGGTCAGTGTGGCAGTAATCTTTGGATTCGGAGTTTTCCTAATATCTATCTTTGCAAAGATAGATCGAAAGCCTTTAAAAATTAATTAAAGTAGATCTGGATCGATCTGTGTCTGCTCTTTAATCTTGGCCAAGTCAGCCGAGGCGCTCTTCGCAATTATGTTGGTATCAGTTGCAATATCGTCCAAATGCTTGGCGATAAAAGTTTTAGGGTTCAAATCTTGGATATCCAAGTTGGCATACTCTGGACCTAGCTGACTCTTAAATTCCGTCATAGCCTCACGGCTCAATCCGCGAATTCGCTGGATAAACTTGGCTGCATCCACGGCAAATTGCGGCAACTTGTCCGGCCCAATGAGCACGGCAGCCAATATCGCCAACACAAGCAGCTTCTCGAAGCCAATTCCGAACATACTTCAACGATACCGTCAGGTGTATAGTTAGGCAACGTGCATTTCTTAAGTAACCCCCTCGCCGGCCAAACACACGATCTCACTTATGACGATGTGTTTATGGTTCCCAATTACACCCAAGTCGCTAGTCGTATGGATGTCGACCTAGCTACCGATGATGGAACCGGAACCACAATTCCAATCGTTGTAGCAAATATGACCGCTATTGCGGGACGTCGTATGGCCGAGACGGTCGCTAGACGCGGTGGGCTAGTGGTAATTCCACAAGATATTCCGCTAGAAATTATTGCTGATGTAATCGCTTGGGTGAAGACGCGGGATAGCGTCTTTGAAACGCCAGCAACTCTTGAAGGCACTGAGACTGCTGCCAGTGCACTCGATCTGATCACTAAGCGAGCTCACGGAGTTCTCGTGGTCGTGAACGAAACCAAACCGATCGGCGTCATCACTCAAAGCGATCTTGAGCGAGTAGATAGATTCACTCAACTGCGCCAGATCATGCATACCGATTTCACAACGCTTCCCGAGTCGATTGAGCCTCGCGCTGCCTTTGAAGCCCTTGAAGAGAGTCGCCGAGAATTTGCAGCCATTGTTAATTCAAATGGAGACCTAGTAGGAATCCTTACTAAGGCTGGCGCACTGCGCGCTACCTTGTATAAGCCAGCACTCGATTCCAAGAATCGTTTGCGCATCGCCACTGCGATCGGCATCAATGGTGACGTTGCCGGCAAAGCTAAAGCTCTATTAGCCGCAGGTTCCGATTGCTTGGTTATTGATACCGCCCATGGCCACCAAGCCAAGATGATTGAGGCGATCAAGGCGGTTAAAGCACTTAACCCGGGAGTTCCAATCGTTGCAGGTAATATCGTGACCGCACAAGGAACAAAAGATTTGATTGAAGCTGGAGCCGACATTGTTAAGGTCGGAGTTGGTCCAGGTGCCATGTGCACCACGAGAATGCAGACAGGTGTCGGTCGCCCACAATTTTCTGCAGTTCTTGAATGCGCAGCCCAAGCACGCCAGATGGGCAAACATGTCTGGGCCGATGGTGGTGTCCGCCACCCTCGCGATGTCGCCTTAGCTCTAGCAGCGGGTGCATCACAGGTCATGATTGGATCTTGGTTTGCAGGAACGCTAGAAAGTCCTGGTGATCTGATTCGCGACACGAGTGGAAAACTTTATAAAGAGTCCTTTGGAATGGCCTCCGCTCGTGCCGTAAATGCACGCACCTCACAAGAGAGCGCTTTTGATAGAGCCCGCAAGCGGATATTTGAAGAAGGAATCTCTTCTAGCCGCATGTATATCGACCCAGCACGGCCAGGGGTTGAAGATTTAATTGATCAAATTATCGCTGGTGTGCGCTCGTCATTTACCTACGCTGGCGCTACAACCATCAATGAATTCCACGAAAAATGCGTCGTGGGCATCCAATCTGCATCGGGATATGCAGAAGGACGCCCACTTCACTCTTCGTGGTAATTATTTATTAGTTACTTTTCTGCCTTCACTTTCTTAGCAGCCAAGAGGTAGTAGAGCGCAAAGGCAACTACGAATCCAACGAGGAATGTGATGTCGCCTAGGCTTCCTTGCTTCTTTACAAAGTAACCACTCACAAATTTAAAGGACTTTCCGTGACCCCATGTCTGGTTCACAAACCCCCAAATTGAGAATGCTGTAGCAATTACAAATGCGATTGGGCCAGCGATATTTTCACGAGTAGCGAAGAGCAATCGTTCAATAGAAGCGCCTTTACGCAAGAACTTATCTGCAGCGATTACTCCCAGCCAAGGTCCGATCCAATAGGACATGATCAGCAAGAAGTTTTCGTAGTTATTAGCAGGGTTATTGATCGCAGCATGAGCGAGTGCAAATCCCAAGATTCCAAAGATCACAGCAGTGACGCCGCGACGATAGGTGGAACCCAACTTAATTCCGATAGCCAGGAAGGAGACGGCACCAGAGTAGATATTGAGAACGTTGGCGCAGATTGATCCTAGAACGATTCCAATAAGAATCAACTTACCTAAGAAACTTGGAAGCAATCCGGTGAAATCACCAGTTGGATTTCCAGAGTCGAAGCTATGTAGACCAGCGGTTCCAGCAGCAGCACCTACGATTTGCAGGATTGATGCGGAAAGGAAGATCCCAAGACCAGAAGCAAAACCAGCTTTCTTTGGATCTTCACTTGCTGGTAGGTAACGGGCATAGTCAGCGGAGAATGGATTCCATCCGGCTGCATAACCATAAACAGCGGCGGTGAGTACAAGGAATCCGCCAGGAGTTCCACCGGCTCCAGCATGTCCAAGATGAGTCTTGGAATTGGTCAGGACATAGATACCTGCAACTGCAAAGACCACTACAAGGTAAGGGAAGAGGAACTTCTCAATATTCTGGATCAAGTTGTGACCGATAAAGGCGACAATCACTTGAACTAGCACTACGAGTACTAACGAGGTAACAACGCTCAGTTTTGTGAAGAGAGTTGAGAGGGCATATGCGCCGGATGCACTGTTAACCGCGAACCAACCGATTCCAGCAGCTCCAGCGTTGAGAATCGAAGGAATGATATTTCCGAGCTTGCCGAAGGCTGCGCGACCGATGATCATTTGAGGTACGCCGTATTTCGGTCCATCTTGAGTTAAGAAATATTGACCCAGACTTCCGAGGAAATTGCCGAGCAAGATACCTGCAACGGCCTGCTTAAAGCTAAGGCCGAAGGCGATAACCGCTAAAGCCCCTACGT
>CAIMNT010000047.1 GCA_903842855.1 uncultured Actinomycetes bacterium | reverse complement strand
CTCTCCATCCAGCCACACGGCGAGCTGTGGCTCATCGAAGCAGGTGGCATAGTCGAAGAGTTGCTGTTTGCTCTTGCTACCCGGATTCTGCTCGCGGAACACCTTGATCAATAGTTCCTTGACCTTGACTCTGAACCTTGGAGTCCGATGCCTGCCATTGCTTCAGAGCGTCAGCCACGGGTGCTGCATTAGCCACGGTGGTTAAAGGTGTGATGACAAAATCATTTACCGTATCGACGGGATGAGTTACACCTAGCCACTTAGCAAGATATAGCGGACCGAGATTCACTCCATCGGAGGCGTGGTTATATGGAGCCCCATAACCTGCGGTTCCACTCGTTCCCGCAAGTTCTTGAACTGTCGTGGCATAAAAATCAGCAGGGGCCGCAACTGCCCATTGCTTAAATGTGATCTGCTTATCGTCTGGTGATCCAAAGAGAGTGGAGAGTGCGGCAACCACGATCGTGATTACCAGAACTGCAACAACGCCCTCTTTGATCAAGTCATAACGACGAACTCTTCCACCCCAAGGTGCTGATTCAAGTTCGCTGCGACGATCGCTCATTTGCGCTCCCCTAACTCATGGTTAAAGGCGTCGATCGGCGGAACAACACCCTTTGCTCGCACGAGCAGCACATGTATCAAGGTGATGACTCCGATAATCACGGGTAGGAAGGCGACGTGTAGCAAGATCATCTGTCCAAAGTTTGTGACATTAAATCTCGATCCAATGCCAACAGAGTTGAAACCATCTTTAGCTTCATACGAGATCCACTGCGAGTCGAAGTTGGATTGAATCAAGTAACCAGTGAATGCTGTAGCGATCGATCCCACAAAGGCGAGCGCTCCTGTAATCCAGGTGAGCAAACGGCGACCACGCCAAGCGGCCATCCAAAACTTACCCCAGAGGTGAACCACCATGAAGATGAAGAAGAATTGCACTGCCCAAAAGTGCATGCTGTTTACAAAGTGACCCACGCTGGAGTTGTGGTACCAACTCGCTCCCTCAAAGGAGAGAACTAAACCTGAAGCGATAATTACGCCAAGTGCGGCGAGTGTGGCAACTCCAAAGAGGTAGATCCATGAAGCCACATACGCGGGTTGAGTATCTGGAAGCAACTTCTCGATCGGTAGGTTCTTCTGCCACCCCTTGCGAAGCTTGCTCGTCCACATCTCCTTTTCGATACCTGCACTCATTTTTGATCCTTCTTCTTATTGCCGGGGAATGGAAGCACGAGCGCCAGACCAAAGATCAGCAGCATGGCTAAGACCACGATTAAGTTAGTGACAGATATTTGGAACCAGCCCCAATGTATGTAGACGGCCTTGAGGTTCATGAAGTGATGAAATATTCCCATGTGCGAAAGGTATGCACCTTCCCTCACGAAAGGTAGGTTTTTCCACTTATCTTTTGCAAATACATTACAACTGAGTGCTGGCTCTCCTGATAGAGTTTCGGTACAGGAGTAAGAGAACTTAGGGCGGCCATGACTGATATAACTATTATGCAGCGGGAGCTCACACCATTTGAGCACCTAGTTCTTGACCTGCTTTGCAAAGGTAAATCTAACGCCGCTATTGCACATGAGACGGCTCACACTGAGAAGGTCATTGAAAACACCGTCTCTCGCTCCGCACGAGTTTTTGGAATCACCTCCGATGGCGACACGAACGTTCGTGTCCTTCTTGCCCTCGCCTATCGCACTCACTTCGGTGATGCCGCTTTCGAATCCTTCGGACTGCCTTGCCAGCACCTGCAAGCGGGCCCTGACGGTCGCATGATCTGTGCTCGCCACATTGAGTAACCTGTAATAACTTCGAGATTAATGAGAAGAAGAGGAATTTCATGAAAGCGCTGGCGACAATTTTTTTCATTATTCACCTTCTGAGCGTGGCGGGGATCGTAATCCTCCTGCTCACTCAGGCTGGCAAAGCCAACAAAGTAGTTCCCAAAGGCTTAACTCATGCCGGACTAACCGCACTTGTTGCTGGTCTTGCCATGGTTGGAATTCGCGAAGCGCAACACCATAACAACCCTTCCGCATATGCGGTCTATAACTACGGCACCCTCGCTGCCAAATTGGTCGTACTTGTAGTTATTCTGGCTTTGGCCTTCAAACACGCAAAAGCCGCTTCAATATCACGTGCGACTTGGGCAACCTTGCTTGGATTAACTGTTCTCAACATCGCCTTGGCGGGAACCCTTAAATAAATTGAGCAGCTCCATCACGGTGCGCCCCATTGAACCTGGCGACAAAGAGCGCTGGCTTCAGCTTTGGGATGGATACCTGACCTTTTACAAAACGATTTTGACGCCTGAGTTAACAGAACTTGTCTGGCAACGGCTACACGATCCGCTCTTTAATCTGAATGGGCTCGTGGCTGTTCACGAGGGCCAGGTAGTGGGGTTTGCTCACTATTTATTTACGCCATCTAGCTGGTCGGCTACCGATTACTGCTACTTAGAGGATTTATTTGTTGCTGAAGATATTCGTGGGGCTGGCGCCGGGCGGTCACTCATCGACGCGGTGATAGCGGCCGCCCGTGCCAAGATGTCTGGACGGGTCTACTGGACAACTCAAGAGAGCAATACCCGAGCCCGCGTCTTATATGACTCGTATACGCCGGCCTCTGAGTTTGTCCAGTATCGCCTGCCACAAACTTATTAAGTTGTTATTAAGTTTTGCTTTTTATTGTTTCTAACTTGTAACTCTTCAGGCTTATGCCTGCTCCCCGACACGACGGGCGTGCAAGAAGCCAAGGAGTGCCAAGAGCAAGAAGAGGACTCCGCCGAGGTAGGCAACGAGAGCTGCATACATTGCAATCTGTCCGATCTGCCAAAAGGCATATCCGTAAAGCAGTAGGCCGCGGAGGGTTGAGCCACGGAAGAGAAGCTGTACCTGATTTGCTAGTGCAGCATTGGTTGGATCAGCTTGGGCAGCAGCACTAACCTGGGAGTAAGTCTTTCCACCGGCGATCTCCTTCAAATGAACAGCGATGAAATGATCTGCGTAGACCTCGGCCTGACGACCGGTGAGCATCTGTTGCCCGGCGTACTTAGAGACGGCTGCGGCATCAGCTGCTGGCAAACTCGTAATTGCTCCACTACCTGCAGCAGGGAAGGTGACATTCTGTTCTGAAAGCTGAGTTTTTACTTGGTCATTGGTGAATGAATAACCCCATGTCAGCAATCCTCCTGCAAGGAGCAAGACGACTGCGAGGAGAAGACCAGTGGAGCTAGCCACCTTGTCGATAAATTTTCTGTTCACTGTAATTCCTTTCGTCGATGTAAGGAACGAGTTGAAAACCGCGTATTTCAATAGTTTCCCGAGTTCCTTTCAGTACTAATCATGAACCTGCGCTTTGAATTACAAAAGGGCAGAACACGGGGCTACCCCTCAACACAATGTGATCTAGAGAACTCTCAAGTAATGGTTGAGATAAACGCCGTAAAAAGTGGTGACTGCTGGTATGCCTATTGCTAATAAATTGAGTAAGTTACAGACACTCAACCCCTCACTAGCGAGGGACCCTCGGGAGGAAATCTTGAAGAAATCAGTTAAGTTCACTGCTCTCGCAGCGGCTTCAACACTTGCAATCTCAATGGTTGGAATTGTTACCGCCCCTGCGTCACTCGCAGCTGCATCAAAGCCAAAGGTCTGCTTGGCACTCGATACCGGCGGTATCGATGACCACTCATTCAACGCATCAGCATGGGCTGGCGCACAGTCAGTGCAAAACAAGGCAACGGTCTCTTACGTTGTTGCAGATGCAAACAACCCTGATTACACAGGCGAAGTAAAGTCACTCGTTGACGCAAAATGTACCCTCATCATTGGTGTTGGATTCTTGATCACTTCAGCTATCGACGCTGCAGCAGTCGCAAACCCAACAATTAAGTTCGCACAGGTTGACGATCCAGGACTTGTAAACAACAAGCCAGTCGCAAACCTCCGCGGATTGACCTTCGCAACCAACCAATCTGCATTCGTAGCTGGTTACCTTGCTGCTGGATATTCCAAGACCGGTAAGGTCGCAACATACGGCGGAATCAACATTCCGCCAGTCTCCATCTACATGGATGGCTTTGCTAAGGGCGTCGCTTACTACAACAAGCAGAAGAACAAGAAGGTTGTTGTTCTCGGCTGGGATACCGCTAAGCAAGATGGCACCTTCGTTGGTGGCTTCAGTGATTCAAACAAGGCACTTCAAATCTCAAAGAACTTCGAACAACAGGGTGCAGATGTAATCTTCCCTGTTGCTGGTGGTCTTGAGAATGCAACTGCTGGCGAGTCAGTCACCTCAGGTAAGTCAGTCACCATCGGTGTTGACTCTGATATGTGGGGCCAAGTCACAGATGCAAAGGTAAAGGCAGTAATTCTAAACTCAGTAACAAAGGGCGTAGGCGCTTCTGTTGCTGCTGTTATCAAGGACACTGCTGCTGGCAAGTTCACTAACGTTCAATATGTTGGAACTCTTGCAAACAAGGGAACCGGCCTCGCTGGATTCCATGACTTAGCACGTAAGGTTCCTGCTGTTCTACAGCAAGAGCTTCGCACATTGGCTGCACAGATCTCTTCAGGTTCAGTTGATGTAACTAAGTAGGACTAGCAAACTAGTTCGTTAAAAACCGAGAGGGTTATTTGATAACCCTCTCGGTTTTTTTAATAATTCTTGATTTAATTGTTCAGAGATTTAGGAGAGGGATTCGTGTCACTAGAACTTCGCGGGATCACCAAGTCCTTTGGGACGCTACTCGCTAATGATTCGATTGATCTACGGGTAGAGACTGGCGAAATCCATGCCATCTTGGGTGAGAACGGCGCAGGAAAATCCACTCTCATGAATATTGTCTATGGGCTTGTAGCCCCAGATAGCGGTGAAATTCTTGTTGATGACGTAGTTAAGAATATTAAAGAGCCAAGTGATGCATTAGCGTCCGGAATCGGAATGGTGCACCAACACTTTATGTTGGTTCCAGTATTTACTGTTGCTGAGAATATTGTTCTTGGCCATGAAAAAAGTGGCTTTGCAGGACGACTAGATCTGCACGAGGCGCGCGAGCGAATTAAAGAGGTTTCGGACCAATTTAATTTCAACGTTAATCCTGATGATTTGATTGAAGGGTTACCAGTTGGAGTGCAGCAGCGAGTAGAGATCATTCGCGCTCTGATTTACGATGCTAAGGTACTTATTTTGGATGAACCGACCGCTGTACTTACTCCGCAGGAGACAGATGATCTCCTTAAAATAATGAAAGAACTCAAAGAACAAGGCACTTCGATCATCTTCATCACCCATAAATTGCGAGAGGTGAAAGCGGTCGCTGATCGCATCACAATTATTCGTCGTGGAAAGGTCGTTGGAAGCGCCTCCCCCGATGCCTCGCAGAAAGAGTTGGCCTCTCTGATGGTGGGCCGTGAAGTTGAGCTAGCACCCGATAAGGGCGCACATACCATTGGGGAGCCGGTTCTTACCGTTAAAGATCTCACCATCCGCGACATCACTGGCCGCGCCTTGGTAAGCAATGTGAACTTTGAAGTTCGAGCTGGTGAGGTGCTCGCTATCGCCGGAGTTCAGGGAAATGGCCAATCAGAGGTTGCGCGCGCGATGGTCAATCTGGAGGAGCATGTTGAGGGCTCGATCCTGCTTAATGGTGCGGAAGTGATAGGCAAGAGTGTAAGAGAGTCGCTCCACGCCGGCATCGCCTTCGTTCCAGAATCCCGCGAGTTAGATGGTCTGATCGCATCAATGTCTATCGCCGAGAACCTCATCCTAGATCTGCACGATCTGCCTCCATATGCGAAGGGAATTCAGATGTCTCCTAGCACCGTGCTTTCAGAAGCCGAAAAGCGCAAAGTTGAATTCGATATTCGTCTGCAATCTGTCACAGATCCGATCTCCTCGCTATCCGGTGGCAATAAGCAGAAGGTTGTCCTCGCCCGCGAACTCTCTCGCCCCGTCAAACTTCTCGTTGCCTCCCAACCCACGCGAGGGCTAGATGTCGGATCAATTGAGTTTGTTCATAAAAGAATTTTGGAAGAACGTGATGCGGGACGAGCCGTGCTGCTCTTCAGCACCGAACTCGATGAGGTACTCGCCCTTGCAGATCGCATCGCCGTTATGTATCGCGGAGAGATTCTCTCCATCGTCCCATCAGGTGTAAGCGCTCAAGAGCTCGGACTACTAATGGCAGGTGTCGTGCATGCGTAAGTTAAATATTAAACGTCCATCGCTGCGCGCCTTAACGCTCCCTGGTCTCTCATTTCTACTTGCGATGGCCTTTGGCGCCCTCTTAATCGCCTTTTCAGATTCAACCGTCCTCAAGCACATTGGTCACCCATGGGCCTTCATCAAGGCGGCCGGCGTAGCTATATGGCAGTCCTACTTGGCTCTCTTTGAAGGCTCGGTTTACAATCCCAGCCTTGCAAAACCTCATGATGCACTTCTCTCGTGGTACCCCCTCTCTGAAACGCTCGTTACTGCCGCGCCACTTATCTTGGCTGGTCTCTCAGTCGCGCTCGCATTTAGAGCGGGACTTTTTAATATTGGGGCGCAAGGGCAATTTATTTTTGGATCGATTGCTGCCTCCTATGTTGGATTTCATTTTCATTGGCCGATTGGAATCCATGTGATCGCAGCTGCCCTAGCGGCAGTTGTTGCCGGCGCTCTCTGGGGTGGCTTGGTCGGATTACTTAAAGCGCGAACTGGCGCCCACGAGGTAATCGTCACCATCATGCTCAACTATGTGGCTCTCTACTTCTTAATGTGGCTCTTAGGAACAACAACATTCTTACGTCCAGGTCGCCGCGATCCGATCTCACCTGATGTATTACCCTCATCGCGAATGCCGCTGCTCGCTGGCCCCAACTATCGGGTTAATCTCGGCATCTTCGTAGCGCTTGCCGCAGCAACATTTGTCTGGTGGCTGCTCACTCGAAGTACCTGGGGATTTAGGTTCAGAGCGGTAGGAGCGAATTCCGCCGCAGCAAAGACTGCAGGTATCTCTGTGCCCTTTGTCATGACATCGGTAATGGCGATATCAGGTGCGCTTGCTGGCCTCGGAGGTGCAGTACACGTTCTTGGCAGCGACTTCTCGCTGACTTCAGGAACTGCCGGAAACTTTGGGTTTGATGCAATCACTGTTGCACTTTTGGGCAGAGCCAAGCCAATGGGTGTCGTCTTTGCCTCGTTGCTCTTTGGCGCGCTGCGCGCTGGCGGCGGCACAATGCAAGCAAATACCAATACACCGATCGATATCGTCCTTGTCATTCAGGCTTTAGTCGTTCTCTTTATTGCAGCGCCATCCGTTGTGAAGTGGGTATTTAGATTGAAGAACCTAAAAACGACAGGTGAGTTGGCGGCGAAGGGATGGAACGGATGAAGGCTCTCTCCGCTGCAGAACGTCGCCGACGTCGATCACTTTACGTCATGGCGGTACTTGCCCTGCTTTCCACATTAATCTTTGGCCTGCTTCAAAAGAGTGGCCAGGTTGTTACATATGGTTTTGTACTTGATAAAGAGTGGGTGCTGATTCAACAATGGGTGATCGGATCTCGAACTGCATCCCTGCTCTTCGGATCAATATCAATAGTCGCCTCAGCCATTGCATTTATACAATTTCGGGCTGGCAAGACCATAGGAATAGCGAGCGCAATTGGTGCCGCTGGAATAATGATGTCATTTCTCTCGTGGGCCGCCGCTGGAAAATTCATTCCATTTACCGGGTTACTCCAAGGCGCACTTCTTCTCTCGGTTCCATTGATCTTTGGTTCGATGGCCGGAGTGCTGAGTGAACGCTCAGGCGTGGTCAACATCGCCATCGAAGGACAACTTCTGGCCGGCGCCTTTGTAAGTGGGGTAGTCGCGAGCCTTACACACTCCACCTTCCTGGGATTGGTCGTTGCTCCTTTTGCGGGATGTCTGATCTCCACTCTGCTCGCGGTATTTGCCATCAACTTTGCCATCGATCAAATCATCTTGGGCTTTGTACTCAACGTGCTGGTATATGGCATCACCGATTTCTTGTACAAGAAGTTGTTGATTCCTTACCAAGCCACCTGGAACTCTGGTCCAACGCTATCTGCGATCAAACTCCCGATTCTTTGGAAGATTCCAGTTCTCGGTCCAATCCTCTTCGATCAGAGCATCATCGTTTACCTGATGTACGGTGTGGTCTTCCTGATTAGCTACTCACTCTTCAAGACAAAGTGGGGTCTTCGTACCCGCGCAGTCGGTGAGCACCCAACTGCCGCCGATAGCGTAGGAATTAAAGTAAATCGGCTTCGTTTCATGAACGTCATGATCGCGGGAATGGTCGCCGGTTTAGGTGGCGCTTATTTCACCGTTGGTGGAGTAGGAGCATTCAATAAAGAGATGACTGCGGGTAAGGGCTTCATCGCTCTAGCAGCGCTCATCTTCGGCCGTTGGACTCCCTGGGGCGCTGTATCAGCAGCCCTGCTCTTTGGTTTTGCCGATAATCTGCAGAGCGTGCTCGGGATCATCGGAACTCCGATTCCATCGGAGTTCATGCTCATGGTCCCTTATCTCGTAACAGTCGTGGCGGTAACCGGCTTTGTGGGGAGAGTACGAGCGCCTGCGGCAGATGGAACTCCGTATAAACGCGGTGAATCGCATTGAACTCCCCAGATATAGATTGGGACGAACTTCACGCTGAGGCCAAACACATCATGACCAGGGCCTACGCTCCGTATTCAAAGTTTCCGGTTGGAGTGGCTGGGCTCGTAGATGATGGGCGAATAGTCACTGGTTGCAATGTCGAAAATGCTAGTTATGGCATGACTCTCTGTGCTGAATGTGGCATGGTCTCGAGCCTGATTGCCAGTGGCGGAGGCAAATTGGTGGCGATCGTCTGTGTTGATGGTGCCGGTGAGTTCCTCTCCCCTTGTGGTCGTTGCCGCCAATTAATATTTGAACACGGGGGACCCAACTGCCAGTTGATGACACCCGCCGGGCCTCTTCCGATGTCTGAAATACTCCCCTGGGCCTTCGGTCCAGATCAACTCCCCTAGAGGTCTAAAGGATTGTAATGACTGAACCATTTGCAGCTGTAGAAATAATAAGTGCCAAGCGCGACAAGGGGGAGTTAAGCGATCCACAAATTGACTGGATCGTGGGCGCCTATACCCGTGGCGTTGTAGCAGATGAACAGATGTCCGCTCTCTTGATGGCGATCTTGCTCAATGGCATGAATATGAGGGAAATTTCACGCTGGACAGATGCGATGATCAATAGCGGTGAGCGCATGAATTGGTCGGCACTTACCCGAAAGACCGCCGATAAACATTCAACCGGTGGTGTAGGTGACAAGATTACCCTCCCGCTGGCACCGCTCGTGGCCGCGTGCGGCGGCGCTGTTCCTCAACTTTCCGGTAGAGGACTTGGACACACGGGTGGAACGCTCGACAAACTT
>CAIMNT010000046.1 GCA_903842855.1 uncultured Actinomycetes bacterium | reverse complement strand
TTCTGGCTTTCTGAGGTCAAAATATCTGCTGATTCAGCCATGAAGTGAACACCACAGAAGATGATCAACTCTGCCTCTGGATTGCTAGCGGCGGCTTGAGCTAATTTGAAAGAGTCACCAGTGATATCGGCAAATGAGATGACCTCATCGCGCTGATAGTGGTGGCCCAAAATCATGGCTCGATCACCCAGGGCGGCGCGAGCCTTGATGGCGCGCTCTACTAGACCTGGTTCGCTCGGCGCTGGAAGCTCGCCATCGCAGGAGACTCCACGTTCGCTGCGCAGATCACTCTCACGTCCCAGTAGGAGTAAGTCGGAGAGGTTTCCAAAGGCCATAGTTTGATTTTAGAGGTATTATTTCTCGCATGAGTACTGAAACCGTCCAAGACATCTCCATACAGACCTCAACTGGCATCATCCTGACCGATGTTGCAGCTTCGAAGGTTGCCGCGCTTCTCACCCAAGAGGGTCGCGATGATTTGAGTCTGCGCGTAGCGGTTCAACCTGGTGGATGCTCTGGTCTGCGCTACCAGTTGTACTTCGATGACCGTGCGCTTGATGGCGACACAGTTTCTACCTTTGGAAACGTCAAGGTTGTGACCGACAAGATGAGTACTCCATATCTCATGGGGGCATCGATCGATTTCGTCGACACTATCGAGAAGCAGGGTTTCACCATCGATAACCCCAACGCACAGGGCTCATGCGCCTGCGGCGATTCATTTAACTAACCCGCACTCAACATATGAAAGTTGCCGTAGCTGGCTCGGTCGGCCGCGACCACTTGATGACATTTCCCGGCAAGTTCACCGACTCGTTGGTTGAGGGCTCACTTGCCAAGGTCTCACTCTCTTTTCTCGTAGACAATCTCGATATTCATCGGGGTGGATGTGCTGCAAATATCGCCTTTGGTATGGGGGCGCTCGGTTTGAATCCCTTGCTAGTCGCCGCAGTTGGAAAAGATTGGGCCGATTACAACGATTGGCTGGTCCGACATGGCGTCAACACAGATCACGTTCGAATTTCTAAAGATTTATATACCGCAACCTTTATCGTCACAACAGATGAAGAGTTGAACCAGATTGCATCTTTCTTTCCAGGTGCAATGTCAGAGGCGCGCGAACTCGATATTGAAGTCATCGCTGAGCGTGAGGGTGGCATTGATCTCTTCTTGATTGGTCCCGATGACCCGGATGCAATGATCAGACATTCCCACAGCGCAAGAAGGCTTGGTATTCCGTTAGCAGCAGATCCATCTCAGCAACTCGCTCGCATGGATGGAGATTCCCTCAAGCAGCTTGTGACGGGTGCTAAATATCTCTTTCTCAATGAGTATGAATTAGCTCTAATGCTGCAGAAGACCGGTTGGTCTGATGCTGAACTCTTTGATCAAGTTCAGGTTCGCGTGGTTACCCTCGGCGCCAAAGGCGCTCGAATCGAAGAGCATGGCAAGCCAACAATCACTGTAGGAACTCCGGAAGAGAAGGCAAAAGTAGATCCAACCGGCGTCGGTGATTCTTTTAGATCGGGTTTTCTTGCGGGTCTTTCCTGGGGATTGAGCCATGAGCGTTGCGCCCAACTTGGATCGATGATTGCAACTTTCTGCCTGGAAACCAAGGGAACGCAAGAGTATTTATTTGACCGAGAACAATTTATGGAGCGCTTCGAACTTGCATACGGTACTGATGCATCGCGAGAGATAGCGGCTCATATCAACCCCCGGATGGGTTTATAGCCTTTTTATCAAGTACTGGTGATTGCCCAACTCTGTAAAACTATTTCCAGTCATTCTTGCCCACGCTGTTAAATCGGGCAAAGTAGCCGGGTCATCGCTTAACAAGATCACTTCATCAACATGCTTGAGTTCTTTTGCTAATTTAATTATTGGCAAGGGACAGCGCATCCCTAAACAGTTAAGCTCCATTTAATCGCGAAGCCTTGTGACTATATCTTTGAGCGCCTGCAGAAAATCTTCGACCTGTGCAGCTGTAGTGTCACTGTGAATGGTCAAGCGCACATTTCCATGCGTGAGAAGACCCATCGCCGCTAAGACGTGACTGGGCTCCATATTCGCAGAATTGCAAGCAGAGCCTGAATCGATAGCAAAGCCACGCTGATCCAATTCATTAACAAGCTGTTGCGCATCGATGTAAAGGATTGAGAATGAGAGCAGATGGGGCAGTCCGCCATCAATAGTTCCAGCAAAATCTACATCGCGAATTTCTGAAAGAAGAAATTCTCGAATCTTTGCGTTGATCTGTACGAGGTGGCTCTTCACCTTTAGGTAATCCTGCATGTACCCCTCAAGAGCAAGCGCGCTGGCGATGGCTAATGGCAGAGAGAAATCGGAACTGGAAATTCTTTGATCAACATGGGGGAGCGGATTTCTCCAGGTAGAACGATCTGCCACCGCGAATATCCCCAGACCCGTGGGTCCCTGCCAAGCTCGAGAGTTCCAAAGCGCGGTCGACCAGCGCTCGGGAAGATTTACATGCGCTCCTGAAGAAGTAGCATCGACAAAAATTCGCCCCTGAAAACAGTTTGGCTGACGGCTAATAATCCCGGTTTCGCCATTCGCTGCCTGCCAGGCGAGTATCTCTTCCGGCGAACCTTCCGGGTATCCGGGTAGCCCACTAAGGTCAACTGGAAGGCAGAGTGAAGGGAGAGTTGAGGCAACGGCAAAGACCTCGGAACGATCGGTGGCTGAATAAAAGAGTTGGGAGCGCTCGGTTCGCAGACCCGAAATACCTAGGTGGAAACCGAGGGCTGGATCTGCCAAGAATTCAACCTGGTCGGGGCGGATGCCCAGGTGGCCGGAGAAAATCTCCCTAGCCTGATTTAGCAGGATGCCTGCTTGCCGAGAGGAGCGATCTGGTTTTTGTGGATCTGCCCAACCTCTATCAAAGGCATCTAGTAGGAACTCCCGAGCTGCGGGGTGGAGCGGTGATTCGCTCTGGAAATTGCCTGTGACTGAACCCACCCTAAGAACGCTACCGCCTATGTCCACGCTTAGCGAGTGAGATGGTTATCCTTCTCCCATGCGTCGTAACCGCCGAATTCTCGGACTTTTAGCCCTTTCGACCAGCACTTTGCTTCTCACCTCGTGCTCAAACAAGAACATTTCCGGTCTTGGATTTCCCAAGGGAGCCTCGAGCATCAATGACACTTCAGGTTCTCTTTGGTACTGGTCTTGGGTAGCTGCAGGAGTCGTTGGAGTTATAACGCTGATTCTCATTTTTTGGCCGATCGTCTTCCATCGCAAAAAGAGCGAGGAATTTCCCAAGCAGACGCGCTACAACATTCCAGTTGAAGTGGCTTACACCCTTATCCCATTCTTGATCGTCGCCGTGCTCTTTGGTTACACCGCTCGCGATGAGTCTCGAATAACCAAGATCGATGCATCGACGACTGCTCCACATAATATTCACGTCAATGCGATGCAGTGGTCGTGGCAATTCACATACAACGATGCGCCAACTGCTCCGACAGTGACAGGAACTCCAGCGCAACGACCTGAACTTGTACTTCCACTGGGCGAAAAAGTACTTTTCACTATAACCTCAAGCGATGTTGACCATGGATTCTGGATCCCCGCATACATGATTCAAATTGAGGCACTTCCGCATGTGGTAAACCATCTGGAGTTTGCAGCCGAGAAGTTGGGCACCTTCCCTGGGCGATGCAACATCCTCTGTGGGCGTAATCATTCCCAGATGCTCTTCACCGTCAAAGTAGTTACCCCAGCTCAGTACACCGCTTACATCAACTCCCTTAAGGTGGCATAACCATGACGACCTTTGCAGAACCAACAGCTCCTGCAACTACATATGGAGCAGTAGCGCCAAAAGCTAAGTCAAAGGGTCGCCTCTTCGTAAAGTGGATCACATCAACCGATCACAAGACGATTGGCTACCTCTACCTGATCACCTCTTTTGCCTGGTTTATCATCGCTGGAATCTTGGCTCTACTTCTTCGCGCTGAGTTGGCACGTCCTGGTCTGCAGTTCTTGAGCACTGAGCAGTACAACCAAATTTTCACAATGCATGGAACTATCATGCTTCTGATGTTTGCAACTCCACTCTTTGTAGGATTCGCAAACGTCATCATGCCTTTGCAAATTGGCGCAGCCGACGTGGCTTTTCCACGTCTCAACATGCTTTCCTACTGGCTCTACCTCTTCGGTGGACTTATGGCATTCGGTGGATTTTTAAGCCCTGGTGGTGCAGCCTCATTTGGTTGGACCGCGTATGCGCCCCTAGCTAACTCGCAATACTCGCCAGGAATTGGTGGGGACTTATGGGTTATTGGACTGGCGATCAGCGGACTGGGAACCATTATGGGTGGCGTTAACTTCATAACGACTATCTTCACGATGCGGGCACCTGGAATGACAATGTTTCGCATGTCGATCTTTACATGGAATGTGCTTCTGACTTCTATCTTGGTTTTGTTGGCATTCCCACCTCTCGCTGCAGCGTTCTTAGCTCTTGAGAGTGATCGATTGTTTGGCTCACATATCTTTGATTCTGCCAATGGCGGAGCCATGTTGTGGCAGCACCTTTTCTGGTTCTTCGGCCATCCCGAGGTTTACATTTTGGCACTTCCATTCTTTGGAATCGCATCTGAGATATTGCCGGTCTTTAGCCGCAAACCAATCTTTGGTTATAAGGGCTTGATTGCTGCAACGATCGGAATCGCAGCTCTCTCCGTATCTGTATGGGCTCACCATATGTATGCAAGTGGACAAGTCCTCTTACCGTTCTTCTCATTCATGACATTCCTCATTGGTGTTCCAACCGGAGTTAAATTCTTTAACTGGATTGGAACCATGTGGGGTGGAGCAATCACATTTGAAACCCCAATGCTCTTCATCATGGGATTCTTGGTCACATTCCTCTTCGGGGGTCTGACCGGAATCATCTTGGCTTCACCTCCAATGGACTTTGCAGTTTCCGCTTCATACTTTGTCGTTGCACACTTCCACTACGTTCTATTTGGAACTGTTGTCTTCGCCATGTTTGGTGGTTTCTATTTCTGGTGGCCGAAGATGACAGGTCATATGCTCAACGAGCGCCTTGGAAAGATCCACTTCTGGACTCTCTTCTTCGGTTTCCACCTGACCTTCCTTGTTCAACACTGGCTAGGAATCAAGGGAATGCCACGTCGTTATGCTGACTACTTAGCAACAGATGGATTTACCACCTTGAACACGATCTCAACGATTGGTTCATTCCTGCTTGCGCTTTCGATGTTGCCATTTATGGTCAACGTCTGGATCAGCCGCAAATCTCCAAAAGTAACCGTTGATGATCCTTGGGGTTATGGAGCTTCATTGGAGTGGGCGACATCTTGCCCTCCACCACGCCACAATTTCACATCGATTCCACGGATTCGCTCAGAACGTCCAGCATTCGATTTACATTATCCGCATATGGCACACACGGATGGCGGTCACTAACAATGAAGGCTGGATATAAACTCTTTTACTTCCTAGCTGTCTTTTACGCCGTGGTTGCGGTTATCTACTGGCAACTAGGGGGAGAGCCTCTTGGAATTACCGCTATCGCACTTAGCGGAGGCTTAGCTATTACGATCGGTTTCTATCTCTGGACTAACGATAAGCGTATGGGGATGCAACCTTCTGATAATGATGAAGGGGAGATCGCTGATCTAGCCGGCGAACTCGGATTCTTCTCACCTCACTCTTGGTGGCCTCTTCCACTTGCACTCTCTGCGTGTGCCATGGGGCTAGGTCTCGTCATCGGCTGGTGGCTAACCGTTATTGCAGTCGGATCTTTGGTTGTAAGCATCATCGGATTTACAACCGAATATGAGAAGCCTGGGCTTACTTCGCACCACTAACTACTAGCTTTTTATTGTCGCTACGTTGAACAGCGGCAGCCATGACGCCTAGGTATGCCATTGGTGCCACTGCAACCATTCCCAAAAATGTGACAACTACGAATTCTGACATTTGAGTAACCTCTCCCTAGCCGATCTATTCGGCTCATGGGCTTAGATTCTCGCTAGTACCTTGGGGGAGTCTGCGCCACCGCTCTATTAATCCTGCGGGTTTACTGATTTATTGCTGAGAGTGATGAAAGGGCGGGACCATCTACCCGCATTACAGTCCACTCATCCATGTACGTTGCGCCCAAACCCTTATAGAACTCGATCGCCTTCTCGTTCCAGTCCAATACCCACCACTGCAACCTGTGGTATCCGCGATCAACACAGATAGCGGCGAGATGAGCGAGCACCGCTTTACCGTATCCCTGGCCCCTAGCCTCGGGCCTAATGAAGAGATCTTCCAAGTAAATTCCATGGGTTCCGGTCCAGGTGGAGTAGTTGAGGAACCAGATTGCTAACCCGACCACGACCTCTTGGTCGTCTTCAATCAAGTCACAGAAGACCGCTGGATGGTCAGCAAAGAAGGCCCCGGATATCTGCTCAATTGTTGCCTGAGCGCTATCTGGGGCCTTCTCAAATACTGCTAACTCGTAGATCAACTCCTTGATAAGAGCCGCCTCTGAGGGTTGTGCTGGACGAATTTTCATCGTCGATTAGTGGTGACCATCTCCCAGTTCTTTGAGGTCGCTCAAAGTTGGCGCTGGGATCTGCACCGCATTGGCGCGGTTGAGGCGGGCACGAATTTTGCCCTTGAGCCCGACAGTGGCAGAAGCAGGAAGCGGAGCTGGAAGAGCATCAGGGTTCTGATGTTGGGTCAAGGTCCACTTCTTCTCATCTGAAATCGGTTCATGCACTTCAAGCATCTCACCGTTAGGCATCATTACAAGTCGTCCAGTCTCACGTCCGTGCAATACCAGGTCGCGGTCGGCTCGTTGTAGGGAGAGACAGATTCGCTTGGTAATCACAAATGCAATCGGAGGAACAGTGAAGAGTGCAATGCGAGTGAACCACATGATTCCATTAATGGTGAGATGGAAGTGCGTGGCGATGATGTCGTTTCCACCGTTAGCCAAAGTGATCAGGATGAAGACGATGGCAGTTACACCAAGTGCCGTACGGTTAGGTGCATTGCGAGGACGATCGAGCAAGTGATGCTCACGCTTATCGCCGGTGATCCAAGACTCGATAAATGGATACAAGGCCATACCTGTAAAGAGAATTCCAGGGATGATCAGACCAGGTATCAAAATGTTCCAAGAGATTGTGTGACCGAAGGCGTGAGTCTCGAGAGGTGGCGCCGCACGTACCAAACCATCGAGCCATCCCATGTACCAGTCAGGTTGTGATCCTGCGGAGATCTGACCAGGTGTGTAAGGGCCATACAGCCAGATTGGGTTGATCGAGGCAACGGCTCCGAGGAATGCAGTGACGCCAAATACCACGAAGAAGAAACCGCCAGCTTTTGCCATATACACAGGCATCAATGGATATCCCACGACATTCTTTTCGGTACGACCAGGGCCTGGATATTGGGTGTGCTTCTGGTACCAGACCAACATCAAGTGGATGGTGATCAGTGCCAAGAAGAGACCCGGAAGGAGCAGCACGTGAACGATAAAGATGCGCGGAATGAATGCGGTACCCGGGAATGGACCTCCGAAGGCGAAGAAGGAGAGGTAAGAACCGACGACCGGAATAGCTTGCAGAATTGCCTCAGCGATGCGGATACCTGTTCCAGAGAGTAGGTCATCAGGAAGTGAGTATCCCAAGAAGCCTTCCACGATTCCGAAGGTCAATAGTCCAACACCGATCAACCAGTTAAATTCGCGTGGCTTACGGAATGCACCGGTAAAGAAGACGCGGAACAAGTGGGCAACGATTGCAGACATAAAGATAAGTGCAGCCCAGTGGTGAATCTGACGCATCAATAGTCCACCGCGGACATCAAATGAGAGATGCAGCGTTGAATCATAAGCCGCCGACATATGGACGCCTGATAGAGGCAGGTATGAACCGTGGTAGATAACTTCACGTTGAGAGGGATCAAACCAAAAAGTTAGGAATGTTCCCGTTAAGAGCAAGATGATGAAAGAGTAGAGGCAGATTTCACCGAGCATGAAAGACCAGTGATCGGGGAAGACCTTGGTGAGGTTCTTCTTAAGCCACTTTGCCGCGCCGGTGCGCTCGTCAACGTAATTCGCTGCTGCTCCAGCAACTTTTTGACTCGTCTTCATTATTTATCACCCATGCTAGTTAGTAGTGAGTTATCCATTAGATGAGTTCCGCTCCCAGAAGCTTGGACCAACTGGAACAGTGAATGGTTGCTTG